>NZ_KV786991.1:0-67254 GCF_001806975.1 Aerococcus sp. HMSC10H05 | reverse complement strand
TTATTTATTTTTGGTCACCAACACTATTTGACTTAAAGCTCATCATAGTTTAATTTCAAAAAATTATTTTCTTAAAAATAGACTCCTAATCAAAGAATATCTTTATATATATTATCTAAATCATATAAAACTGATTCTATAGTATAATTTTTAATACGCTGTATATTAAAATTTGAAAACTTCTGAATATTTATATCAGATTGATTACTAACCTTTTCAAGTTGGTTAACCAAATCTACTAAACTATTGTCCTCAAATAGTAATCCACCTTCTTTATCTATAACTAAATCATTATTTCCTCTTATATTTGATGCAATTATTGGTAAACCACTAGCCATTGCCTCCATAATAGACACTGGCAAACCTTCTCTACGAGAAGGAAATATAAAAACATTTGCTAATTTCATTAATTCATTAATATCATTTCTAAAACCTAGCAAAAAAATACTATTCTCAAGTTTATTTTGACAAATTAACTTTTCTAAATTCTCCCTTTCTGGTCCTTTACCACAGATAAAATATTTAAAGGAATTATTATTTAATTTAGAAAATGCCTCAATCACAAGTCGATGATTCTTATTTATATTAAGTTCTCCAACTGATAAGAAGACTATATCTGCATTATTAATTCCTAATTGTGATTTAAGCTTATTATTAGTTTTAGTATTTGAAAATCTTTTGAGATCAACACCTACACCATTCATTTTAAAAACATTTTTAATTCCTAACTTTTTCCCCATTTCAAAGTCTTCTTGATTCAAAGTAATCAAAGCGCTAGTTTTTTTTGCTAACAATTTCTCGATTGTATAATATAAAAGCCAATTTATTTTAGGAGCGCCTTTAAAAAAATGAAAGCCATGTGCTGTATATACCAATTTAGCACCAGATTTAGAATTAGCTGCTATTCTTGTAACAGCCGAAGCCACTGGGGTATGAACATGTATCACATTATATCTTTGTTCATTAAGTATTTTTTTTATTTCCTTATACGCCATAAAATTATTTTTATTAATAGGACTTCTACTAAAATGAATCTCATAAATTCTAGTGGCTAGTTGTTTTGCTTCAATTGTTAAATTTTCCGTTTGACTAGTTGCTATATCTACCTCGTATCCTTTATTTTTTAACATCTTTATATGAGGTATTAGAAACGCATTTATGGTCGAAGACACTGTCGTAACATACAAAAATTTCAATGAATTTCCCCTATATTTTTATCTAAAATTTTTATTTCATTATATTTCATCATATAAACATCTTCATCATACTCAAAATTTGGAATATTAATCTTATTTTGTAAATTTTTTACTATTTTATTAGGTATATTAACCCCACATTCATAAGCATGAGGATAACCTCCTCCAAAGCGTGGATTAACTTCCGAAATAAAAAATTCTCCATTCTTTTCAAAAATATCTATGTCTATAACTCCAATATAGTTTGTAACCTTTAAAAAATTTATTATAGTATTATATAATTTATTATTTTTTACTGAAACAGATTTATCAGTTTCTCCAGCTCTCATTAATAATTTTTCTTTAATAAACATACTTACTGGTCTCTTAGATACCAAATCTATAAATACATCTACACCATATTCTTTACCATTCATAAGCTCTTGAATTATTAAATCATCAAATCTGTTAAATAAGTCTCTTAGTTGGTCTATATCTTCAACTTTATTTATATTAATACTTGCACTTCCCCGAAGTGGTTTAACGAATACCGGAAAGTCTATTTGTTCATTTTGATAAGCTTTTTCAAAATCTTTAATATTTCGATAAGTTTGAACTGCTTTAAATCCAAGTCTTTCAATATACTTTGAAAAATTATACTTATCAAAGGATATTTCCACTTCCTCATAATCAGAAACAATCGGAATAGTTCCTATATCTAAGAAACGTTTTTTATTTTTAGCTAAAACTGATAACTCTGGGTCTATTAGTGATAATACACCATCAATATTATTTTCTTTGCAGATTTTCAAAATATAATCTATATAGTTAGATTCATTGATTTTTGGAACTATAAAATATTTATCAGCTTCATAGAGAGCAGGAGCTAGTTCACTAGCATCAGTAGCTATAACTAAGCCTCTTCCTTGCAATTCTTTTTTAAAATATTGAACTACTTTATTTCTTGTACCTACACTTAAAATTAGAATATTCATATTATCTCCTATCAATAAATTTTTCCATTAGCAACAAGTTTTGATAGGTACCGTTAATATATCGTTCCATATTACAGATCATATAACGTTTATTCTTATCCGTAATGTCAATCATATTTTCTAACCACTTCTCTTGTTGATTAATCGAAATAGGACTGAATCCTCCCCCTAAATACTGATAAATTTCTTTCGTGTTTTTCCACTTATTCAAATAAACTAAATCTGTTTTTAATATTGGTCGTAAAAAAATATTCTCACTACTAAACATAGTCACCCTACTTTCTTAATTATAAATATTATCTGTTTTTATTACTCTAAGGAATGTTTTGAGAATAATTTTAAAATCTAACTTTAAACTATAATGTTCGATATAATCTATATCTAATTTTATTCTTTCATTCCAACCAACAGAATTTCTTACAGTTACTTGTGCAAGTCCGGTAATTCCTGGTTTAACACTAAATCTTTTTTTCGCCCAATCTGGATATCCCTCATAATGCTGATATGGAAAATAAGTAACGGGTGGTCGAGGTCCCACTAAACTCATTTCTCCTAACCAAATATTAAGTAATTGTGGTAATTCATCTAAACTAGTCTTTCGTAAAAAAAATCCAATTTTAGTTATTCGAGTATCTCTCTCACTTTTAATGCTAAGACCGTCTCCAATATTCTCAGCATTATTGATCATGGTTCTGAATTTAAATATTTTAAATATTTTCCCATGTTCACCGATCCGACTTTGACAAAATAGAATTGGTCCTTGTGAAGTTAATTTTATTAGTACAGAAATTATAATAAACAGAGGAAATAATATTACTAGAAAAACTGTACTAATTAATAAATCAAATAATCTTTTTAGAACTTTTTGACTTCTATTCATTAACCTATTCTCCCTAACTTAAAATTAAAACAAGCTTTTAATAACATTAATTACTTTATCTTGTTCTGTTGCTGACATTTTTGTATCACTTGGTAAACAAACTCCATTTTCATATAACAATTGTGCGACATTGCCACCAATATAGTCAAATTCTTCAAAAACAGGTTGCATATGCATTGGTTTCCAAACTGGTCTAGATTCTATATTTGCTTCATTCAATGCATCAATAACTGTTTTAGGTGTAACTTTATCGGAATGAATTTGAAATGCACTTAACCAATAGTTTGCACGTTCATAGTCATGTTCAGGTAACATTTCGATTTCGTCAATATCTTTAAAGGCATCTTTATAACGATGATAAATTGCACGCTTTTTCTCAATTCTATCTGAAAGGATTTTCAACTGCCCTCGCCCAACTCCTGCAGAGATATTACTCAATCTATAGTTATAACCAATATCCTTATGTTCATAGTGTAAGACCGCCTCTCTAGCTTGAGTTGCCCAATAACGCGCTTTATCAATACCATCTTTATGTTTGGAAACTAACATCCCTCCACCGGAAGTAGTGATAATTTTATTGCCATTAAATGAATAAATGCCATAATCGCCAAATGTACCCGTCCATTGCCCTTTAAAGACAGTACCTAAACTCTCAGCTGCATCTTCAATCAAAGCAACACCATGTTTATCACAAATTTCCTTAATTTGGTCAATTTTGCTTGATACGCCATAAAGGTGTACTACAATCACTGCTTTAGGGGTATATTTTTCAAATGCCTGCTCTAATAATTCTGGGTCCATATTCCATGTATCACGTTCAGAATCAATAAAAACAGGAATAGCCTTCTCGTATCTAATTGGATTGGCAGTTGCTGAGAATGTCAGAGTTTGACAAAATACGATGTCACCCTCACCCACTCCAGCAGCTTTTAATGCTAGATGAATTGCGGACGTACCAGAGTCCAAAGCTAAAGTATTATCAACACCCACCATTTGGGAAAGTTCATTTTCAAATTCATTTACATTATGACCTAATGGTGCTATCCAGTTTGTATCAAATGCTTCTTGAACAAATTCACGTTCGTACCCTTCATCACTCATATGTGGTGAGGATAGCAATATTCTTGACATATTAATTCTCCTTTATTACTTTATAGTTTAAAACCAAAACTTTTTTTAGTTACCGCTCTATAAAGGATATAATAAAAATATTTTATTAAAACTATAAAGTTTAATTTACTATTTCGATAAATTGAAATGGCATCTCCAAATTCTTTAAATGATAATGCAGCTCTGAGATCTATAAGAGATAATATTAACCAAACTTTATTCTGATCATCACTACTTAATTGAGCTATTATTTTACTAAAGCGTTTTTTATAATTTAAATTTATAGCTTTAGTTTCATTATAAGTATATTTTTTTTCTCTAATTTCATTATGTATCAGAATACCCATATAATTTACATATTTTATTTTATACTTTAAAAGAATTCTAGACATAAATTCCAAATCTTGATTTCTTTGAAATGTTTCGTCAAATCCATTTACCTCATCTATAATTTCTTTACGTATCATGAAATTTGATCCAGAACCCATAAATAGATTTTTTGATAATGACTGTACGGGTAAAAATCCTTCCGCTTTCTCAGCAGAAACCTGAATTTTCCCAAACTGATCAATTTTTTTGTAACCCGTATAACACATTCCCCATGAAAAATCTAAATTACTTAAAGCATTTACTTGTTGCATTACTTTATCATTATAGTATTCATCATCATCGTCTAAGAAGGTAATATAATCACCTTCAGAATGCTTAATTCCGGTATTTCTTGCAACAGCTCCATTTAAATTCTTTTTATGTTGAAAATATTTAAATTTAGGATTTTTTAGATATTTAGAAACATTTTCTTCTGTTTTTAATCTATCAATGCTTTTAGGATCATTATCATCAACTACTATAACTTCTATATTGTTATAACTTTGATTAAGTGCACTATCAATAGCACGAGTTATCCTATCACTTCTTCCAAATGTTGGAATGATTATACTTACCTTTGGTTCCAAATCTACACCCCTTTTATAATGAATTAAATAAGGTTTCCCAATCCTCAGTAATTACTTTTAATGAAAAATCGTTAGCCCTCTGCTTTGAAAAAGCTCCCATATCACTTCTTAGCTTATCATTTTTTAAGAGAATATCTAATTTTTCTGCAAATTCTTTTGTATTATAGTTATTAACAAGAAAACCACTTTTATTTTGAATGATAATTTCTGAGGGGCCTTCCGTTGAAAATGAAACTACCGGTAAACCGCATTCCATAGCTTCGGTCAAAACCAATCCAAAACCTTCAACTTTTGAAGTAGATATGAAAATAGAACTATCTAAATAATGCTCAGCGACATTATTTGATTCTCCTACAATAGTGATATATGACTGTAAATTATTTTTTTCTATATCCGATTGAAACCTTTGCATATCTGGCCCATCTCCTACTACTTCTACTTCAAAATTACTGTTAATCTTTTTTAGTTTCTGAACTATTTCAAGAAGTAAATCTAAACCTTTTGTAGCGTAAAAAATTCTTCCTACAAAAATAATTTTCTTTTTCTTTAGTGTACTAAATTTTGAAGTCTTAAATGTCAGAGGATTATATATATAGTCAAAATCCATATCAAATTCACTTGTAAATCTTCTTTTTGCTGATTTAGTCAACACAATTCTTGAATCTAATTTTTTTAGTGCTATTTTATAAATTGATTTCAAATTATATAAGTTATCCTTATACTCAAAATATCTTTCATAAGAATTATGGAGCCATCCAACAGTTTTAGGAGTTAGTTGGTTAGAAATCATACCTAATAAAGCAGAAGAATAGGGAGCAACTCCCACTATAATATCAAATTGATGGGTTTCAAAAAACTTAATATACGATCTTCTTTCTTTGAGTGGAAAAATTCGATTCAAATTAAAATCTTGACTTCCTGAACCAAATCCTCTCTGGTAACACTTTGTATATAACCTAGATAAAATATAATCATATTTTCCATGAGCAGTTTCTTTAGTCCAGTAAGTTTTAACCTTAGGATCCAGTGGATATTTTATAGTTCTAGATAGTTTCTCATTTTGATTAAATAATATTGAAATTTCATTTTTTTTATTTTGAGCCAGTGAGTTAGCAATTATGGTCAATATTTTTTGCTGACCGCCTATTACTCCTATCGTATCTGAAACAAAGCATATCTTCATTATTAACTCCTCTTTAAATAACTCTTTGTAGTATTTAGCAAGTAAGTGTAAGCTTCATTATTTAATATATAAGACAATGCTATATAAATAGAAGCCCCCACAACTATTTGTATTCCTAACGTTTTTAATGTATCGAGTTTTAGAAAATTCACGAAATAAATGATAATTCCCATCAAAATAGCTTGTACTGCAGATGGTAGGATATCTTTGATTTGTTCTATATATGTATAATTTATTAATTTTTTATTTGGAATCGCATTAATAATAGTTTCAACATATCTTTCAATCATAAATCCTATAGCAACTGCTTTTATACTAATAGGAACAGTAATCAAAATTATTACTAGACCTATACTTTTTTTGATTATTTCAGTTTTTAAAATTAAATCACTTCGTCCTAAAGCTCTCATAGGTTGCAAATTGATAGTGATTATTGGCCAAATTGCATACGTCAAACTGAATATTATAAGTAGAGATGTCGCTGGAATCCACTTCTCTCCTAACACAACTACTACTATATTTTTTGCTGTCACTGCCATCCCTACCATCGCTGGAAAAATAAGGAACGAACTTGTTTTCAATGACCTTCTAACCATTCTTTTTACAATCTTTATATCGCTTTGCTGAGAGGACAAGGATGGTAATAATACTGCCTGTATGGCACCATCAACATTTCTTACAATTACATTGGGAAACTGTTCCCCTCTTTTGTAATATCCTAGAGAAGTGGAATTATATGTCCTTCCAATTATTAATGTTCTAATTTCGAGATAAATATTACTAATCAAATTAGAACCTAATATGCTACTCCCATAAATAAACATCTCTTTAATTCTATATAAGGAAAATTTCATTACTGGTTTCCAGTCAGAAAGGATAGCGACTATAATACAGTTCAAAATTTGATACATGCATTGTTGAATTAGTAACGCCCAAATTCCAAATGACATATAGGCTGCAACTATACCTATAATCCCAGAAATAGTATTAGCAATCAAACTACTCCTAGCAGACACTTGAAACTGTAATTTTCGTTGCAAATAAGCTAATTGTACAGAATTAACTGCACCCGCAAAGAACACAATCCCAATTGTCCTTAAATATATAGTTAAATTGTAATCTCCATAAAATTCTGATATCCATGGAGCGGTATAAAATAATAAAATATATAATAAAAATGAAATTCCTAAAGAAAAATAAAAAACTGAAGAAAAGTCAAGATTATCTGCTTCTTTTTTTTGTACTAAGGCAACATTAAAACCACCTTGAACAAATACTTGAGCAATGTTAACAAAGACTAATAATATTGACATTGTTCCAAATTCTGAGGGGGACAAAATTCTTGCTAAGATTATTTGTATTACAAATGTAATTAACTGTGAACCACCTAATTCTATAATCTTCCATACTAAAGAATTTATGATATTTTTTTTATTTACTAGTTCATCCAAATTACGTACCTCCTTCTTAAATTTAGTAAAAAAGTTTATAAGCATTACTATAGTAGTTCAAAACTATTAAATTATATAGAATTATCACTAAAATCCAAATTATATATTTTATTTTGTTTGGCTTAATAATTAATAAATCTTTTATTAGAATAAAAATTCCTATTGAAAACATATAGCTTAATCGAACAGCTATTGTACTTTCCCCAAGGCCCATACAGAAGAAATAAATATAAGAGCCTACTAGCATAGAGTTAAAACTGATTAAATTTATTCTATTTAGTTGTATAATATAAGAATATGAGGTTAAGAAAATAATCAATCCTATATTTATCCACGGTAATGAATGTTCTAACAAAATTCTAGAAATAAAATGAATAGTATTATCATATTGGTAACTTGACGATAAATAACTTACTACTTTATTTAAGGCTGGAAAAGTAACAGTGGGCCTCGATATATCACTCAAAATAAAGTTTCTAGCAATTACTCCTATTAAAAAGATTACTAATGATATCAGTACATAATTAGATTTTCTTATAATTGTTCTTTCTAAAAATCTTCTTATAAATAATGTAATACTGGTAGAATAATGAAAAAGAATACTTGCAAAACTATTTAAATAGTACTTAATACTATTATTTTCACTCAAATCATAAAATGCCTTTAATAATATACTCATTGCAAAAAACTGTCTTATAATATCTAGTGGCCCTCGTAAAATAAAGAAAGAAATAAAAATAAAAAATAATAAAAATGCATTTTTATTATCAACTTTGAAAATTACTGACGAAATAATTACTAGTGGTATAAATGAAAATAGAAAGAAAAATCCTTGTATTCCTATACCTATCGATTTTAATAACGAAGCAAGTAAAACAAATCCTGGTTCATAAGACATTTCCAGTAATAAATTTATATTTAAATTTGAAATTCGAGGCAACATAAGATATATATTCACATAGTTTTCAGTATCAGTACCTATCGTTCGTATAGCTGCAGAACATGAAATAATAATGATTAATAATAAAACTGTTATCTTTTTTAAATTTATACTAAAATTTAGATGTTTTTCAATTGCCCCTAAAAAAGCACTCAAAATTAACACAAGGAAAATAAATATATACTGTAAAATTGTAGCTACCATTTTTTACTCCTATTTTTTAAATACTAACCGTACTTTATTATAACTTTCCACCGTTCCTATATCATATCGTTTACCTTCAAATACGAAAGCTTTAACTTGATTATGTTGAATCAAATACGGAATAAAGTTTCCAGGTGCATCCGGATTATTACCTGCGTTCAAATATTCTTGAATTAAAGGTAACGTGTCTTCTTTTAGGACGTAAAACGTAGGTACACAGTGATGGTAGGTAGGATTTTCTGGTTTCTCAATAAAATCTACTACTGTTCTATTTTCATCGAAAGCAGCTGTCCCATTACGCTTCAATTGGTCTAGGTTTGCTTCATAATACATAGCGAGAGCATCTGAATCATGATCTTTCGCAAAACCAACAAATTTTGCTAATGAAAATTCAAATAGATTGTCTCCTGCAAGTATTAATAAATCATCTTGAATACCTAACTGATCAATTACAAACTGAATGTCTCCAATTGCCCCTAAACGGGTTTCATTGGTTAAAGTCCCATCATTCACTACGGTAAATTTCATCTCATAGTTTGCTTGGTCAACCCATTCTTCAAACTGGTGGGCAAATTTATCATTGGTGACAATAATAATTTCATCTACTTCAGGAACTTGTATAATTTTCTCTACGATATGGTCAGTGATTGTCTTACCTGCTACTTCTAATAGTGGCTTTGCCTTATTCTTAGTTAGTGGATATAAGCGCGTTGCATAGCCCGCACCCAATAAAATTGCCTTCATTAAATCAGTTCCTCCACATCTACAAATCTTGCCCCGTCTTCAGTTACACAGAAATTCACTTCGTATTTATCTTTAATTTCTGGGTATTTTACTGGATAGATTGCATCAATCTGTGCTTTAATACTTTCTTTATACGCTGGATCAATCAAACCAATCACTGCGCCACGGAATCCAGCCCCACTTGGACGTGCACCGTAGACACCTTCCGCATCTTTCAAGATATCAAAAATTGTTTTCATTTCCGCGATGCCTGTTTCTTGTTGGTAGAATGATGAATAACCTGATTCAAACATTAACTGCCCGAATTCCTCAATATCACCTTTTGCCCAAGCTTCTGCTCCCTTGAGTACACGTGCTTGTTCTGTATAGAAATGGGCTGCCCGTTTACGGAATCGTTCTGGTAATTGGTCTTTATACTCTTCATAAACCTCAATTGGTACATCTCGTAATTTAACGTCTTCTAATGTTGGCAACGGTAAACCAGCTAATTCAAGTAACAACCACCCTGCTACGCGCGATTCATCTACTCGATTATTAAAGTCTGTCCCAATAAGTGATTTAGAAATACCAGAATAGACAACGATGACTTCAAAATCTTTAATGCTTTCGCCTTTATTAATCATTTCATATTCGTTGGTTAAACAGTCCATGACCATTAATTGATTGTCCATACTTAAAACATTTGCAGATTGGTCTAAAATCCCATTTTTAAGTCCGATAAATTCCGTTTCCACCCAGTGACTGTACATAATAATACCCATTTTAGATACTTGGATATCATTTACATCACATAAAGCCATTAAATAAGCAGTCGTTACCGCCGCTGACGACGATAATCCACCGATCGGTAACTTACCTGATACAACAGCATTCAATCCTACTTTTAATACATAATCTTGTTGTAAGGCTTTTACAGCACCTCGAATATAGGTCCCCCAGAAACCTGGAATATATTCTAATTCATGTCCATAAGAAAAAATTTCCTTATCAGGGAAATCCAGACTTTGAATTTGAACATAGTTATCTTCACGTGGTGCATACACCATATCCACGCTCGCATCCAGAGTCATCCCTGTTACTCTTCCACCTTGGTAATCAGAGTGGGCGCCGATTGGACATATTCTTAACGGTGATTTTACCGCTCTTAAGTCATTTGAAGTGCCATATTCAGCAATAAATGTTTCCATCAGGTTAGGCATATATTTACGATCTCCAATCCATTTTGCATAATTCTTTATTATTATAGCAAAGAAATATTACGATTTAGATATAATTTTCAATTTTCCCTTCTTATTCATCGATTTGTCCAAAGTCATACAATGTTCATTCAATTTCATTAAAAACAATCTTCGTCTAATCATAGCCTCGTGATCGTTTGAATTCAACCTTTATGCGTCATTTTTTCTTCTCTGATTTTCATATCATTAGTGGCTAACTGGCATGAAAATTGTTATATATATGCATATGCTATCTATACAGAATGGATAAAAGTCATAGAAAGAACTTCAGAATCATGGCGTCAAGCGTTCTGAAGTTTTTGGGTGTTATTTTATTTCAAAGTCTCTCAATTGCTGAAACAAATTTGTATTCTTGTCTCGATTTTTGGTTTCTTCAATTGAAAGTATTACACGGTGACTTGGAATCATCAAGGCTATTGGGTTACTTTCAATTGCGCCAATTACTGCTTTTTTTGATCCTTGTCCTTTAGTTTGTCTAGCTGCAATGCTATCAGTTAATTGGTCTAGTGTCATAACTTGTCCATAGGCAATCTTTTGTAGTTCAGTCCACACATCTTGTTGGAAAGCTGTACCTTGTGGCATTAATTGAAAATCGATTGTTTCAAGTGGTTGCTTAGCAAAGTAGACATCTAACCACTCTACTGCTTTATCGATGATCACTGATTGTTGATTAATCGCTTTATCAAGGTCAAATAGACCACCAAAATGCTTTTGGTCTTCAAACCATGCCCCTAATAAGCCATGGTCGTTTGCTAGTAAGGTAATGGTGCCTAATTCAGATGAATAAGGATATTTATATAACATAAGAAAGCTCCTTTAATATGATGGTTTAAATTGTAACAGATTCCTAGTTGTTAGCGAGTAAAGTCTCACTGGTATATATATCTGGTTGATAGGTTGTATCGTTTAACAGTCAATATCAATCAATTTCAATGAAATTCATTCATTACCTCTCTTTTCATAAGTACAAATATTGTTTAACTATGTTCGTTTTTCTTGTTCTATTCACTTGCTTTTTATCAATATTGGAAACTTCATTGCAAGTTAATAGCCTTTAATATCTATACATCTTATAATATAAAGGTGATATACTTGCAGAAAGGAGTCTTCTAATTCTAAATTAGAAGTGATATATATGCGAAATCTATTGACAAATAAACAAAAACGAGAAATCGATGTGTTAGAATTTTTGACACATATTGGTACAGCTCAACAAGTGAAGGATATTGCAGCCTACGCGAATATTAATCATCGTATGGTAATGGAAACAATTCGTGAAATTAATGAAAAGTATGACTTCATAGATATTTTTAAAACTGATGACTTATACAGTATTCAATATAAACATAATACATCTATTGATAAAGTTTACCGTAAGTTTTATAACTCGAACATCTATTTCACCATTATTCAATATATCTTCTTTCATGATAAGGTTTCTTTGGCTGAACTTTCAAATATCCTTTTCGTCTCTGAATCAACAACCTACCGAGCAGTATTAAAGATGAATGAAGTACTCACTAAAAACTATGGTTTTTCCATTGACTCTGACCCTTATCAATTCACAGGGGATGAATTAAATATACGCTTATTTATGCAACGTTTTTTTATAGAGTCTTCGGATATCTTACATTGGCCATTTCCAGACCATGACCAGCATTTTTATCAAAATTTACTTTTATATATGGTTTCTTTTACATCATACAAATTAGATACCTATAGTATACGTTCATTTTCTATCAGTGTAGTTGTGAATGAGATCCGCTACAATTATGGTCATAAACACCAGCTCCCCCTTACACGGCTACATAACAATCTGTCAGAAGTGAGTGATGTCTACGGTTTTAATTTAGATGAATTAAATAAAAAATTTGATTTAAACCTTGACCAGGAATATATTGAACAAATTTTAGGCTTGTTTATCGAACAAGATTTTAAATATGATTATGCAGAAATTAAAGCACTTAGGAGTTCTGATGCACATATAGCAGATATTTTAGATTCGCTTGAAGAAATACTTGATCAATTAATTCACCAATTTAAGGTACCCCTGCCAAATCGAGAAGCATTGATACTAGAACTATATAATATTGTTTTAATCGAAGGGCAAGCACGCTCAAAACCATTTATTTTACGTGACCTTTTCTTGGAACACAACCAAATGATCCGCAACTTTCATCCTAGTTTCTATGATGCAGTGTTTGAAGGTATGGATAAGTATTGTCAACTCATTTTTGGTGAGCATTATGATCCCCATATCCTTTATGCTACTATTTACTCTGTATTTAATTATTGGGAAGATTTATTTATGAATCTATCCAATAACATGCCAGCCGTAAATATTCTAGTATTGTCTGAAATCACTTGGGAAGGTTCTAAGCAAGCAGCAAGTAATATTAAAGGTATTTTTGGACCAAAAGTAAATGTTGAAACTTGGAACCATTTTGATATATCCATTCCACTACTGTCCGAAAGTCCTTATGATATTATTTGTAGTTTTTTCTCTATTCCAGCTATTCCCGGAAAGGAGATATATACCATCACAAGTGAATCATATCAGCATAACTTCCAGCCTTTAGAAAACATTGTAAACAGGATACGTTATCAAAAATTTAAGCAAGAAATGGCATCAGACAAATAAGAAAGCAAAAAGCGTTGATTGAATTGTATCTCAATCAACGCTTTCGCTTTTACTTATTTAAAGATTTTAATACGCTTTGTGCCCGTTGACGTGTTTTACGGTTTGGACTTTTCATCCGGCGTCGTGCACTTGCTGCATCCATTTTTTCTGCCATGATACTTCCTCCTTGACTTTTTAATAGTAAGTGGTTAAAATCGTAATGATTACGATTTATATTTCAGGATTTTATATTAACGATTTTCACAGCATTTGTCAACACTTGGTACAGAAAGGATTTATTCATGGCTAAGAAATCAAAGATAGCGAAAGCACAAAAACAACTAGCAACCGTAGAAAAATATAGAGAAAAACGCGAAGCATTAAAAGCAGCCGGTGACTATGAAGGTTTAAGTAAGTTACCACGTAATGCCTCACCTACTCGTATCCACAACCGGGACAGAATTGATGGTCGTCCACATGGTTATATGCGTAAATTCGGCATGAGTCGTATTCGATTTAGAGAATTAGCCCACCAAGGCAAAATCCCTGGTGTAAAAAAAGCCTCATTCTAATATTTTATTCCTTTATAGTTATCGCTCCAAAATGTGAAATGAATAAAAGCACAGAATCTAGTGAAATGTTTTCCGCTAGCTTCTGTGCTTATTTGTGTTTTGATATAAAAGGCTTATTCTACTGACGCTAAGAAGTGGTAAACTGGTTGACCACCGTCTACGATCTCAACTTCAATATCTTCGTTAGCTGCTTCGACTGCTTCAGCGACTAATGCTGCTGTTGCTTGGTCGGTTTCTTCACCAAAGATTAAAGTCACTAATTCCTTGTCTTCATCCACCATTTGATTAATCATATTAATGGTTTCTTTGACTAAGTCAGCGTCTTCAGAGACGATTTTACCGTCTATGATACCCATATAGTGATCTTTATGGATTTCTAAGCCGTCAACTGTCGTATCACGAACCGCTACTGTGACTTGACCACTTGTAACGTTTGCTACTTCAGCAACCATGGCCACCTTGTTGTCTTCTAATGTCCCATCTGGGTTGTAACCTAACATGGCTGTTAAACCTTGAGAGATATATTTAGTTTCAACTACGGCAGCTGGTGTTTCTGATACTTCAACAGCTTGGTTAGCAGCCATAATGATATTCTTATTATTCGGTAAGATAATCACATTATCTGCATTGGCTTTATCGATAGCATCTAAGATATCATTTGTTGATGGGTTCATCGTTTGACCACCTGAGATGATACATTTAACGCCCATATCTTTAAATAGGTTTTCAATACCTTCACCGGCCGCAACAGCGATAATCGCTAAATTTGTGCGCTCAACTGCTGGTGCTGACGCTGTTTGGTTTGAGCCTTTACCTTCTAGGATGTCGTCATGTTGTAGACGCATGTTGTCTACTTTAATTTTCACTAATGAACCAAATTTTTGGCCATAGTTCATGACTTCACCTGGTGTTTCTGTATGAACATGCACTTTAACGATCTCGTCATCAGCTACAACCAATAATGAATCCCCTATGCCATCTAAGTAGTTACGGAAGGTATCATAATCAAATGTTTCAGTAACTGTTTCGCCTTCACCGATTTTAACCATAATTTCAGTACAGTAGCCATATTGAATATCTTCTGATGTTACTGAATGTGATGTATTAAAGAAGTTTTCTTGGTGAGCCAATTCGGTTACATTCGCTTTGTTTGGATCAGCTGATTTAACTGGGAAAGATTCACCAGTTAATGACTCTAAGAAACCATGGTAGATATAAACTAACCCCTGACCACCTGAATCAACAACACCTACTTCTTTTAATACGGGTAGTAAGTTAGGTGTGTTTTCTAGTGATGTTTGTGCTTCTTCTAATACTGCAGTCATCACTTCAATGATGTCATCCGTTTCTTCAGCTTTTTGCATACCCGCTGCTGCTGAATCACGTGCTACAGTTAAGATAGTACCTTCTACGGGTTTCATCACAGCTTTTACCGCTGTATCAATACCACGTTGGAAAGCATTCGCTAAATCTTTTGCTTCAATGGTCGTTTTACCTTCGATCGCCTTACCAAAGCCTCGGAATAGTTGAGATAAGATAACGCCTGAGTTACCGCGTGCGCCCATCAATAAGCCCTTAGCTAAGTCTTCTCCAACCTCACCAACGGTATCGGAATGTTGTTTAATCACTCGTTCAATACCTGAAGTATATGTTAAATTCATATTTGTTCCGGTATCACCATCTGGCACCGGGAACACATTTAATGAATTCACATATTCAGCATTCTCTGAAAGTCGGTTACCCCCAACTTCCAGCATAGATATGAATGCTTCAACGTCTAATACTGTTCTTTTCACCTAAAAATCCTCCTTGATTACCGCAACTAGTCTTCAATCACACGGACGCCTTGTACGTACACGTTCACTACATTTGCAGCAATACCTAATTGACGACCTAATTCGTATTTCACAGAACTTTGTACATTGCGACAAATTTCAGAAATTTTCGTTCCGTAGTTGACGATAATATATACATCCACTACTACTAAATCGTTGTTATCTACTGAAACAAGTACCCCTTTGGTATAGTTTTCTTGTTTAAGAATCTCTTGGATACCATCACGGATTTGATGCTTGCTTGCCATACCAACGACACCGTAGTTTTGGGTTGTAGCCATACCTACGACTGTTGCGATAGATTCATTTGTAATATCAATTTCACCGAAGTCTGTTTGCATTTTTAATGCCATAAAAAATAGCCTCCTTTTGAAGGGTTGTCTAGCTATATTTATCTAGAACTTTATCGTTCTAAACAAATATCATTTCATTTATAACACTCATTTTACCACATACCAAGCTATTATACCTAAATATTTGACAAGTCGCAAACCCATATATAGGCACAAAAAAAGCCGTATCTTCCACTTTGGAAAATTACGACCTTATTTGATTATCATCATAAGTGAATTAAGCACGGTTTACTAAACCAGCTTTGATTGCGTGTGCAGAAACCCATACACGCTTTTTGTTACCATTTTCGTCGATGATACGAACTTTTTGTAAGTTTGCTTTAAATTTACGTTTTGTAGCATTCAATGCGTGTGAGCGGTTGTTACCTGTAGTCGCTTTACGTCCTGTGTAATAACATTCTTTAGCCATTGTCATAATCCTCCTCTACAAATTTCATACCATAACATATTACTATATTTAATGTCATAAATCAAACCTATTTATGATAAAAATAATGCTTGTACTTAATCTCTGGCTTGAATAGCGAGGATAAGCCCCTCACTAAAGGCAATGGTCATGGTATTTTGGCCTGGTAAAAACTCATTTGAAATCAAAGCCAAAGGTACGGGCATTTGATACTGATCTAAGGGATAGACAACATTTTCTAAACATAAATTCTTTACTGGCGTCATCGCAACAAAAGATAAATATTTCATGCCTTTTAAACGATCAATTTGATATTGTCCTGGTCTTAAAAATGATACAGCATTATTTTCTTCAACCAAGTGAATACGATCAATAATGGATGCAAAGCGGTCTTGATAAATAAGCCATAAATTAGATAATAAATGGTCTACTCTCCCCCCTAGCATGCCAAAGAGATGGTATTCAGCCTGTGGATATAAGTCAGCAACTGTGCCCAAAGCATGTTCAGTGTCCGTTTCATCTTTCATTGGCGGCAACTTTTCAATTCTTTTGGCCTTATCTTCAACTTGTTTGAGGACGCTTTCTTCAATTGAATCAAAATCGCCTACTGCTAAGTCAATGGGGAGATTAAGGTCTAATAGTTGTTTAGCCCCTAAATCGACCCCAACAAAGACTGTTTCTGTATCGTTAAGGGCTGCTTTTCTTTCTGCTATATAGGTTTTAAAATACGTTGGGTCAAAAGGACCAGACCCGATAAGATAAACTTGCATGGGCTCACTTCTTTCTAGTGCGGGCTTAATTAGATAAAAGCTAAATACACCTATTTCAACGCCATTCTTAAAGCATCAATGGGTACTTTAACATCATCTTGATTGAAGATGTATGAGCCAGCCACAAAGGCATCTACCCCTTTTTCGGCACAGATTTTAGCTGTCTCATCGTTAATGCCACCGTCCACTTCGATTAAGAATTTGGCATCATGGTCTGCTCTGAATGCATTTAATTCAACCATCTTATCAACAGTGGACGCGATAAATGATTGGCCACCAAATCCAGGATTGACAGTCATCACTAAAACCATGTCAACATCTTTTAGAATGGGTACAATTGCCGATACTGGTGTGGCAGGATTAATGGCAACACCGGCCTTCATACCATGTTTGTGAATGGTTTGGATTAAGCCATGTAAGTGGTTAGTGGCTTCATAATGAACCGTAAAGTAATCTGCCCCCGCATTAGCAAATGCTTCAACATATGCTTCAGGATGAGCGACCATTAAATGGCAATCTAAGGTCATTTTTGTATTTGGTCGTAAGGCTTCAACGACACCAGCACCAAAAGTTAAATTGGGTACAAAATGGCCGTCCATTACATCAATATGGACCCAGTCAGCGCCAGCTTTTTCGATTCGATTTACTTCATCAATAAATTTACCAAAATCAGCAGATAAAATAGATGGTGCAATATACATGTACATTCCTACTTTCTAATATTTGGGTTTGGCATTGTCAATTTCTTGGAAGATTTGTAGATAAGAGTCATAGCGACTTTGTGCGATTTCACCAGCTTCTAAGGCGGCTTTCACTGCACATTTAGGTTCTTGAATATGGGTGCACCCCCGAAACTTACATTGGTCTTGAATGGCCCGCATTTCTGGGAAGTAGTTAGATAGTAGCACTTTATCTAATTGGTCGATATCGATACTAGAGAATCCTGGTGTATCCGCTACTTTCCCTTCAAATATATCATGTAATTCGGTATGGCGGGTAGTATGACGACCGCGACCAAGTGATGTGGAGATTTCCCCAGTTTCAATCGCTAAATCCGGTAATAAGCGGTTAAGTAGGGTCGATTTCCCAACCCCTGATTGTCCTACAACCACCATTGTCCGGTTGGCAACAATTTCTTTTAATTGATTCAGATTTTCGTCTAGGTCGGTTGATAAGATCACTTGGTAACCAATTTCACGGTATATCTGAATAAACTGGTTGATCCGCTCTTTATCCTCTTGACTAGCTTGGTCAGTTAAGTCCATTTTTGAGAAATAAAGAATCGGTTCAATGTTCTCTGACGCTAAATAAACTAAAAAACGGTCTAATAATTTTGGTTGTATCTGGGGTTCTGTAACAGATGCTACCAATAAGGCCACGTCCACATTAGCTACTGCTGGTCTTATCATTTGGCTATAGCGAGGTAAGATTTTCATCACATAGCCTTCATGGGGATTTTCTGCTTGGAATTCCACAAAATCACCTACCAATGGTGTGGTTTGGGTATTTCTAAATTGGCCACGTGCTCGTGTTGTATAAATTGCTTGGCTTTCTTTTTCTTCTACATAATAAAAACCAGATAGGGATTTAATAATTTGGCCGGTATAAGTTGGTGTATTGGATTGATTTTGTGTGGTTTGTTTCTTCATGCTTTGGAATAATACCTCCTTATTGGGTCAATTGTATATACCTTTAATCGTTATGAAATTTGTGTCTGAATACTTATGCCCTATTTTACCCCAAAATTCCTATAAAAAACACTCCAACAAAATTTAAATCAGCAAATCTTAGTGATCTATAGTGAAATCAGCATCCAAACGCTTCTAGATTACTAAAATACTTTATCACTACATAATTCCAAAAAAGACGTAAACAATGATGTCTACGCCTTGCACTGATTGGTATTTGTCTTCCCAATCTTCTACATTTGAACTTTCACGTTGGCTAGATGATGAACTAGCACTTGATGATGAACTTGATGCTGAAGAACTTGAACTACTGTTAGATGATGAAGATGAACTCTCATCATCATCTTCATCATTATCATCATTGGATGATGAGCTTCGAGATGAAGACGAAGTTGAAGAGCTTGATGAGCTTGATGAACTTGATACTGGTTCTGGTCCATCAGACATCACAATATATAATTCATCTCCTGCTACAAATTCCGTACCTGGTGTAATGGATTGGGAGATCATCACACCATCCGGTACCCATCCTGAATATTGTGAATCAAATGAAACAATCAAACCATTTGATTCAGCATATTGTTGAATTGACGCTCTGTTCCAACCAGATAAATCAGCCATCGTAAAGGTTTCAACTCCAGCAGAAACCACAAAATTGATCGTTGTTTCACCAGGTATAACGGCTTCACCTTGTTCGATAGATTGACTCAAGATGTTGCCTGCTTCAACGGAATCAGAGTAGTCTTCTTCTTGGGTGACGGTAAAACCTAAAGCTGTTAATTCTTTTTCAATTTTCGTAAATGGTTGCCCAGTATAATCCTTTACTTCATAAGGCTCAGGACCTTTGGAAATATTGACGTCAACTGCCGTATCATGTTTTACTTCTGTATTTGCTGATGGACTTGAATTGATCACACGACCAACTTCAACTTCTTCATCATAAACTTCCGTGACATCTCCTAAAACTAAATCTAAACTTTCTAAAGTTAAAGATGCCTCTTGCTCTGTCATACCCGCTAAGTCAGGTACAGCAATATTACGACCGGCCATATAGTTAAAACCAAGGAAAGCAATTAAAATAAGTCCGACAATCACGCCAGCAATAATGGCAAGTGGTTTACGACTTTTCGGCTGTTTATGACTTGCTTTTCCAACTTTTTGATTCGATTGACTTGTTGGCTGGTTGCCATCGCCATTATCGCTACTATTCTCACTGGTGGTTGGAGATGGTTCTGAGTGTAAATCATCAACACTACCTGTATTTTCAGCAGCTTTTGCCGTTCCTTGACCCGCTAAGGCAGCGCCAGCTAAACCAGCGCTCGCAGCCAAGCCACCCTTATCAGAAATATCATATTCATCTGAATCATCTAAAACAGTATCTTCATCATTTTCATCTGTCGTACCCGGATCTGTATCGTCATCAACTGCTTTTTCACCAGCTGCCAGTAACTGTTCTTCATCGGACTCTGCTAGACGCATTTGATTTTCGATATCTTCCTTGGCCATGATAATCGTTTCATTGGCCATGTTAGCTGGGACGAATACGGGCTCATTCTTCCGGTTATCAGAAAAGACTGTTTCTAGGTCGTCGATCATTTCTTGTGCCGTTTGATAACGAGCAGATGGTTCTTTAGCTGTTGCTTTGGCCACTACATTCATTAGACTTTGCGGCACATCATCCCGGTAGGCTTCGATTGGTGGCAGTGGCTCTTGGAAATGTTTTAAGGCAATGGAGACAGCTGATTCACCGTCAAATGGCACACGACCTGTGAGCATTTCAAATAAAACCACACCTAATGCGTAAATATCTGAGAGACTGGTTGCCATTGAACCACGTGCTTGCTCTGGTGATAGGTAATGAACAGAACCAATAATCGAATTGGTTTGGGTAATACTGGTTTCAGAAGTCACCATAGCAATCCCAAAGTCCATAATTTTAATTGTACCATCATGGTTGACCATAATATTTTGTGGTTTTAAATCCCGATGGACAATACCGATATTATGGGCAGCTTGGACCCCTGATAAGATTTGAATCATCAAGTTTTGGATAATATCTACTGGAATGGGATGATTTTCACGGATATAAGCTTTTAAGTCCAAACCGTCCACATATTCCATGACGATAAACTTACCTTCTTCGTCTTCACCAACGTCAAATAAACTGACTACGTTTGGATGGTTTAATTCTGACACAGATAAGGCTTCACGCTCAAATCGTTTGGTGGCATCCATGGCATCTGTTTTCCCTACACGCAAGAACTTGATGGCTACATCACGCGCTAAAATAGGGTCGTAACCAAGGTATACATCCGCCATACCACCTGAACCAATATGGTTCACAATTTCATAGCGTTCATCAATGATTTGACCAGATTTCATTAGATTTCACCTCTTTCATTTTTAATGTCATGTGCGTATGTTTCTTCCTGTTTTAAATTTGCTTGTATTCTATGTGCGACAACCACCGAAACATTGTCTCGGCCTCCATGGTCGTTGGCAAGCGCAATTAATTGATCTGCTTTTGCTTCAATAGTAAGACTTGTATCACTCAAAATAGTCAAAGCCTCTTTTTCCTCAATCATATCGGTTAAGCCGTCTGAACATAATAATAATGTTTCACCTAATAAAAAGTCCACAACTTCAATATCTACTTCAACATCAGCAGCAATACCCACTGCCCGGGTCACGATATTCTTTTGCGGATGTACCTCTGCTTCTTCTTTCGTAATCATATCCATATCTAATAATTCTTGGACAAATGAATGGTCTTTAGTAATTTGTTTAAATGCATCCACTTGATGGATATAAATACGTGAATCCCCTACATGGGCTAAAACCACTTGTGCCAAATCTTCTAATGGCACAGCTGCAACGATTGTTGTCCCCATACCTGATAAATCATGGTATTGGTTGGCTTTGTCAAATATATGGGCATTGGCTGCCTTGATTTGGTCGGTTAACCAATCAGAAATGATATGGGCATCTGTCATGTTTTCAGTGCTTTCCCAAGCATGTCCTACATGATAAATAGCCATTTCGGAAGCAACATCTCCTGCATTATGACCACCCATCCCATCACAAAGTAATAAGATAGCTACTTGGTCTTGATTGTAAAAAACGCCCACTTGGTCCTGATTTTGTTTTCGTTCAACACCGACATCAGTTTTGCTTGCGATTTCCATGTATGCTCACTTTCCTTCGCTAGTTTTTTTCAAAGCTGGCGATAAAGAAACCATCAGACATATAGGTATGCGGTAAGATTTCAATCGTGCCATCTTTACCTATTGACTGATCAAGATTATCTCGCCAATGTTTAAATGATTTCAATGTTAGGTCTGGATGTTGGTCTAAGATGGCTTTGACCACATCTTCATTTTCTTCTTTTGTAATTGTACATGTTGAATAGGTAATCACGCCACCCTTTTTCAATAAAGGTAATGCTTGATTCATAATTGTTACTTGAATGTCATGTAAGGCATCCAAATCTTGTAATGTTTTATGGTATTTCGTATCCGGTTTACGACGGAATAGGCCAACACCTGAACATGGTGCGTCGATTAAAATCTTGTCAAAGCTTCTTGGTTCGCTACCATTCGCCCCGAAACGCTCTTGTAATTTTGTTGCATCTTGGTGGAGAATTTCTACCTGGTCAGCTACCTGCATCCGGTCGACATTTTCTTGAATGAGTGGCAATTTATTTTCTGCTATATCACAAGCTATCACATGACCAGTTTGGCCAACGGCTTCAGCGATTTGCACCGTCTTCCCGCCTGGTGCGGCGCAGGCATCTAAGACGGTTTCGCCTACTTGTGGGTTCAAAGCCTCTACAGCCAGCAGTGCTGATTCATCTTGAATGGTGATTTCTCCGTTCATAAATAAGGATGAATGAGCTGGATTCCCCTTAAGTACCCGTAAGGCAAATGGTGATATGGGACTAGGTGATACTATATACCCTTCTCTTTCTAATATCTTTTGATACTCAGCCATCTTTTCGGTGTTTAAATGATTTAATCTATTATTTGCACGTACCGTAATAAAAGGCGTTTGATTTAATGAATTTGCTAACTTCTCCGCTTCTACTAAACCAAAACGATCCACAAAGTAATCTACCCAAACAGGCGGTAATGAAGCTTGTAGCGTTAAGCGTTCTTTGGGATCCGTTTTCGTATGAATAAAGTCAGCCATGGTTTCATAACGACGGGTAAAATTCCGTAAGACCCCATTGGCAAACTTAGCTAACGTTTGGTTGCCACGTTTTCGTACAATACGTACTGCTTCGTCAACAACGGCATAATTTGGAATGTGATCTAAATAATACATCTGGTAAGCTGAGACCACTAACAATGACCAAAGCCATGGTTTCACCTTATTGGGTTTTGCCACAAAATCGCGTACAAAAGCATCTAATGTATAGTAATTTTGTACGGAGCCATAAACCAAATTCGTATATAAATTCCGGTCTGTTTCGATTACAGCTTCAGACGTCAACACGCGATTGACTTCTTGGTTGATAAATTGGTTGTGACGTATAATTTGATTCACTGATGCCATCGCTTGAAAACGTGCTGATAATTTTAAAGGGGTTTTATCCCCCTTGGTATGGTCTCCCTTACGTGCATCTGACCCTGGTTGTGCTTGATTATTCGCCATCTGCTACCTCCACCTGGTCAAATGTATCACCAACTGTTAAATTCCCTGCACCACCATTAATAAATGAAGCCACATCCATTTGTTTTTTACCTGCTGGTTGCAATTGCTCAATAGCTAAGACAGTTTGCTTACCAGTTGCTACCCAAAATTGCGCCGGTTTCTTTTGAATCTTAATGATTGTACCTGGTTTCGCTTTACTCGTTTCTTCGTCAAGTGCTTTCACCTGCCAAATTTTCCAACGTTGACCATTCACCTTTGTATGGGCAACAGGCCAAGCATTAAAAGCGCGAACTTGGTTTTCTATTTGTCTCGCTTCTTGATGCCAATCGATTTGTTCTTGTTGGCTCGTAATATTTGGGGAAAAGGTCGCTTCTTCCTCAACTTGGGCCTGCGGTTCAATTTCACCGGCAAATAATTTCGGTAGTGTGTCGATTAATAGGTCTGTCCCTGCAAGTGACAATTTATCAAACATCGTGGCCACTGTGTCATCGCTTTCGATAGGTACGACTACCTGCGTTAAGATATCCCCTGCGTCCATTTTCTTCACCATCCGCATGATGGTAACGCCTGTTTCCTTATCCCCATTCCAAATGGCATAGTGAACTGGTGCACCACCACGGTATTTAGGTAATAATGATGCGTGAACATTTACCGCACCGTATTTTGGTGCATTTAAAATACTAGTTGGTAGAAATTGACCAAAAGCAGCCGTTACAATTAAATCGATGTTATCCGCTAATAGGTCTTTTACTTCTTGGTCTTGTCCAATTTTTTCTGGTTGATAAACGGGAATATGGTGTTTTAATGCAGCTTCTTTAACGGGTGACGGTGTTAATTTCCGTTTACGCCCTACTGGACGATCGGGCTGTGTCACCACGGCCACCAATCCATATTCGTCCTTTTTTTCAACGAGTGCTTCTAATATATTTACTGAAAATGCGGGTGTCCCCATAAATACAATACGTTTCAAATGTGTCTCCTTTAAATAAATCCTGTGCTTTTGTCCTATTATACCATTATTTCTATACCAATATTTCAAGCTGAGATTTTCTCTGATCAACGTTAGATTTCGCTTGAAATTACTTGCCCTCTTTTACATAAAGCTCTGTGGGTCTACGTCAATGGATACGTAAATTTTATCCTTAGCCCAATCTTGCGCCTTGTCTTGAATGACTTGTAAAACAGCTTGGATATCTTGATTGCCTCGGTGCTGGTACAAGAGTTGGTAATAGTATTGATTATTGATTCTTGAAATAGTTGACTGAGCGGGGCCAATTACCTTAGTCCCTTGAATATCGGCCTGTTGTAAAATACTAGCTACCTTAGCGGCTGTTACCTGGGTGGTATGGTCATCAAAATTCGAAATGGTAAAGCGAACCGTATAATAATACGGCGAATACTGGTTGCGTTTCCGGTATTGCATTTCCGTTTGATAAAAGCGGTCATAATGATGATCTTTAGCCAAGGTTAAGGCATAGTGGTCTGGATTATAAGTTTGAATCAACACTTGCCCATCTAGGTCTCCTCGCCCTGCCCGTCCAGACATTTGGGTCAAGAGCTGAAAAGTCCGTTCGGCTGCCCTAAAATCCGGTAAATAGAGCGTCGTATCGGCGTTGATGATGCCTACTAAAGTAATATTTGGAAAGTCTAATCCCTTCGCAATCATCTGAGTACCTAATAAAATATCAGCTTTCTTATTTGCAATTTGCTTTAATAGCCGTTCATGACTCCCTTTACGTCGAGTAGTATCCATATCCATCCGGACCACGGTTTTATTTGGGAACAGCTCATGGATTTCTTGCTCCACCTTTTCTGTTCCCGTACCAAATTCTCTTAAGTGCGTTTGCCCACAATCTGGACAACGCTGTGGTCTTGCTTCATTGTAGCCACAATAATGACATTGCAATTGCTTGTCGTGGTAGTGATAAGTCAGTGATACATCACAATTTGGACATTGGAAGGTATACCCACAGTCCCTACATTGCATGAAATTAGCGAAACCACGCCGGTTTAACATCAAAGCCACCTGTTCACCACGATCCATTGTAGCCTGCATTTGATCACGTAATTGCCTAGAAAATTGATAATAATTTTTGTGCTTAAATTCTTCACGCATATCAATAATTTTAACAGGCGGTAGTGGCTTTTGATTTGACCGCTCAGGCATTTCAAGCAGTTGATAAACGCCATTTTGAGCGCGTGCCCTAGATTCTAGACTAGGGGTTGCTGATCCTAGAATTACTGGCGAATGATGGTAAGTCGCACGCCATTTGGCTACTTCCCTTGCATGATAGCGAGGATTATCTGACTGTTTGTAGGTTGCTTCATGTTCTTCATCCAAAATAATCAACCCGATATTTTCTAGTGGAGCAAATATAGACGACCGCGCTCCAACGGCGATTTTAGCCTGGCCATTTTTTAATTTGCGCCACTCATCAAAGTGTTCCCCAGTGGATAATTGACTGTGTAAAACCGCTACTTGATTACCAAAGCGACTCTTCAACCGATTGACCATTTGCGGCGTTAAAGAAATTTCTGGTACCAGTAAAATGGCGTCTTTACCTATATCTAATGCTTCTTGAATCAATTGCAAGTAAACTTCTGTCTTTCCTGACCCTGTTACCCCTTGAAGTAAGAATACTTCGTCTGCATGGTTATCTATGGCTTGTTTCACCGCATTAAAGGCAATTTCTTGTTGGGTCTGTAAGGGAAGCTTTTCGGATTTTTCAATCGCTATGTCTGCATAAGGATCACGGTTTACTTGTTGGTCGTATAGTTTCAGCCAACCCTTTTCACTCCCCACTTTTAAGGTAGCTGTATGCAAATCAAATTCATCTCGTAAGTATTTAACAGGTACTTTCTTCCCGTCCAGCTCCATTAATACTTCCACCAAGGCAAGCTGTTTCTTAGCTGTTTTTCGAATGCTGGTGGCTTCTTCTTCTAGTTGGTCAAAATCCATCAAGGGTTGTACCCATTGTTCAGTTTTATAGCGCTTGCGGTCTTCTACCCGGTAGTCGATGGTGACGTGGCCTTTGTTCTTAAGGGCAATCAGCTCAGTGAGGACACCTTTTTTCTCTGCTTGTGACCAGGCGATTTCACTAAGGTCATCGAAGTAATGCTGGTGGTCAAGATAAGCTATTTCAGGCGTTGGCAGGAAGAACTTTTCATAATTAACCTTGAGCAAGTTAGGCAACATGGTGTGATAGGCTTCAACTAAGAAAGAAAAATTTTGCTTGGCCATATCCTTCCCTAATTGCAACATTTCTTCATTTAATACTGGTTCGTCATCTAGCAGTGCCGTGATGGGTTTCAGTTCACCGGTAAAATCAGCCTCTTTTTTAGCTGGTGAAATGACATAACCCAAGAGGTTACGTTGGCCAAATGGCACCTGTACCCGCATGCCTGGTTGAATAATATTCACCATTTCTTCAGGGATTTGGTATTCAAAAGGATGGTCCGTCTGCATGGTGGGGACGTCCACAATCACTTCTATCACATTTGCCGCTACCATTCCAGTCGCCTCCTTTATCGTATTCATCTACCTATTGTATAATATTTGATTGCAATTTAACATTAATTGCCTGTGGTATACATTATTCTATTTATTTTGCATATTTGTTCGTTAATTTTATGAAATTTTTAAGTTATTATTTTTCAAAACGTGTTATATGAGCTATTTACGAACATTATACATGAATCCTATTTACTTGTTCGTTAATTTAGCTTAGAATGACAAAGAAGCAATATTTTATTTAAAGGGAGCAAAATATGTTTGGATTAGAAAAAGCAATCGTAGGGACATTTTTTCATACGCCAGTATATGGTCGACTTGAATACCAAAAAGATGCACTCATTACCATTAATCAAGATGGGGTAATCGATAGAATTGTACAGGCTGATGACGGGGATTATCTACCGCTCATTCAATTATTTGAAGAACGTGGCACTTTAATTCGCCTAACAGACAACCAATACTTGTTACCAGGTTTTATTGATACCCATATTCATGCCGCACAATGGCCGCAAGCGGGTATTGCATTAGACGCCCCATTAGATGTTTGGTTAAATGAACATACCTTTCCATTAGAAGCTAAATATAACGATATCGACTTTGCCAAAGAAGTTTACACAGACTTAGTAAAGACCTTGCTGGCTCGTGGGACGACAACCGCTTTATATTTTGGCACCATTCATAAAGAAGCTTCTTTTGAATTGGTGAAGATTGCTGCAGAGAAAGGTCAACGCGCTTTAGTTGGGAAAGTAGTGATGGACGACCCACAAGCTAATCCTGATTTTTACCGAGATGCGTCAACAGCAAGCGCCTTAAAAGAAACTGAAGAATTCATCCAAGAAGTGACTGCCTTCGGGAAAGACGTTATCCAAGGTGTTTACCCTGTCGTAATGCCGCGCTTCGCCCCGTCTTGTACGGATGAAGCCTTGGCTGGTCTAGGCGCTTTAGCCAAAAAATATGATACCCATGTCCATACCCACTGTAGCGAAGGCCAATGGGAACATGATTTTACTTATGACCGCTTTGGTAAAACCGACACAGAAGCCCTTAGAGACTTTGGTTTATTCGGTAAAAAATCAGTGATGGCCCATTCTAATTTTATTAATGACAATGATGCCGCAATTTTTTCAGAAAACCAAACAGCGGTTGCCCACTGCCCGATTTCTAACGTTTATTTTGCGAATAGTATTATTCCTATTAAACACCTAAAAGAATTAAACGTACAAGTTGGGTTAGGAACGGATATTTCAGGTGGTTTCTCTCCTTCTTTATATGACGGGATTAAACAAGCTGTGATGAGTTCACGCCAATTAGAAGACGGGGTCGATACGCGTTTACCACAAACTGAACGTGGTGTGCCAGATTCTCGCATTTCTATTGTAGAGGCCTTTTCTCTAGCAACGCTTGGTGGTGGTGAAGCGCTTGACTTACCTATTGGTTTAATCAAAGAAGGGTATACAGCTGATTTCCAAGTTATTGATACGAAAGCCAAAGAAAACCCTATCCAAGTATTTGGTGTCTTTGAAGATCTAGAACAAACCTTTGAAAAAATCCTATACCTAGCTAACCCAGTTAATATCCAACAAGTATATGTCCAAGGGAAGCTAGTATTTGAAAAATAATCATCCATTAATGAGAGGCGTGATTATCTTGATAGTTACACCTCTTTTTTCGCTGCTGTCATTCACTAGCTTTGGCTTAGTCACTTCAGATATCTAAATTACATAAGCAAAAAACCAAGCAACGGGAAGCTACTTGGCTTAAAGAAGGTTATATTTATAAAAGGAATCTTTAGTTTTGTGATAAAGAATCTGGGTCAACCACTAAGTCGTTAGAAGCGATTTCTTCTAAAGCTTGACCTACATATGTAGGTGATTGGTATTCATTTAACATTGGATTTTTCTCAACTTGTAATTCAGTTGCGCGTTTTGCCGCAATGGACACTAATGAGTATTTTGAATCGATACGGTCTAATAATTTGTCAATTGATGGATAGATGATCATGATATTTCGTCGCCTTCCTTTAAATAATTTTCTACAATATCGTCGATAAAGCGGTCTGTTTTTAAATGTTCAGCATTAATAATCGTTTGAATACGTTCTACAGCTGATTGCACATTATCGTTTTCTACAACGTAGTCATATTGTGTGACTAGTTGTAACTCTTCTCGTGCTTGACGCATCCGCTTTTCAATAACTTCTGGTGCGTCAGTTCCACGATTCACTATTCTAGATTCTAGCTCATGCATAGTCGGTGGTGCAAGGAAAATGAATACGCCATCCGGCATACGTCGTTTAACCTGCAAGGCCCCTTGAACCTCTATTTCAAGAAAAACATCCTTACCTTGTTCAGTCATTTCTTCAACGTATTGAAGGGGTGTTCCATAGTAGTTCCCTACATACTCAGCATACTCCAATAAACGTTCGTCTTCAATCATACCTTCGAATTGATCACGCGATACGAAGAAGTAGTCCTTCCCATCTTCTTCACCTGGACGTGGTTGTCGGGTTGTTGCAGAAACTGAATAATAAAACTGATCATGATTTGTATCAGTCTCAAACAGCGCTTGGCGCACTGTTCCTTTCCCCACACCAGAGGGACCGGATAATACAACTAATAGTCCTTTCGATTTCATAGAACACCTTTCACCCTTCACATTTTTATATAGCATTAATAGTACCACAAATTTTACTATTTTTCTCAATGTCCTGAAGATTTTCTTTAATGTTCGGATTAATTTTCAATTAAAATCATACCATATTTAAGCCCCTACGTAAAAAGTGAACAAATGTTCGAAAAAGACTTGCATACCGAACGGACGTTCTTTATAATGTAAATTGTAAAGCGAACAGACGTTTGCTTAAGTGAATGACGTCAAGACGTATCCATTGTTCTAACTACTGTTCAATATGAGGAGGCTTATCATGCAAAACCCATTATCTTATCACTCCATCCGTAGTCTATTCATTCCAGTTGATCCAATGTTGCTTGATGCTGAACAATCTAGTCAGTCCAATATCCTTTCTTTCAATAGTGAAGAACGCAAAACGAACAAAAAAAGCAACGTACTTTCAACAATTATGCCCATCAAAGACATTATTCAACAGATCAACTATTCAAATGAATTAGCTGAACCCCTATATATTACTGTCACTCGTCAAATCGGTTCTTTGAATACCAAAGATGTTTTATTTGGTATCTTCCGTTCAAAATATACGGATAAAGACATTGTACTATTTGAAGACGTGGATAATGATGTGATGCGAATCATTAAAGTAGATGAAATCATGGCTGTTCGTTCTGTTTATACCGAATAAAAGAACAAACATTATCACCAACAACTTTATAGGACCAAAAAACCAGCCATTAGATAGCTGGTTTTTCTTTTGACTATTATAGGACTGGTGAGAACAATCTCGAGAATCCTTGACGGAATTTCTTCCATTTAGTTTGGTTTTCAAAATGTTCCATATCTACATGTGTTGATACCTTTAGGTCATTTTGGAAAATTTCTTCTAGTTTAGTCACAAGCTTTTGGTCATATACAAAAGCGTTGATTTCAAAATTCAAAGAAAAACTCCGAATATCAAAGTTTGCCGTACCAACGCTAGCCACATGACCGTCAACACACACTGTTTTGGCATGTAGAAAGCCATCTTCACGGTATTTATGCACATGAACCCCTGCTGGTAATAAAGATTTTACATAGTATTCCGTAGCCCGATACACTAATGGGTGATCAGGCTTTGAAGGTATCATAATATGTACTTCTACACCTGACAAGGCGGCCATTTCCACTGCCTCAAATACGGCTTCATCAGGAATAAAATAAGGGGTTTGAATATAAATATATTTTTCAGCGATGTTAATCATCTGTAGATAACCCATTTTAATTTGGTCAGATTCTTCGTCTGGACCAGATGAGACAATCTGCATCGCAGTATCACCCGTGATTTCTGGATCCGGGAAGTATTCATGGTCAAAGTCACTTGGTTTAGCTTTCTTAGAAGCAAACCAGTCTACCATAAAACGACTTTGTAAAGTTTTTACAGCGTCTCCTGTAAGGCGAAAATGCGTATCACGCCAATAACCTAAAGGCCCTTTACCAATATATTCCTTGGCCACATTAAATCCGCCAACATAACCAACTAACCCGTCGATGACCACAATTTTTCGGTGGTTACGCCAATTTAGGCGAAAGTTAAAAATAAAGAAGGGACTTTTTGAGAAGAAACTTTCAAACTGTATCCCTGCTTCTTCCATTCTTTTAATCGATTTCTTACTTAATGATCGACTCCCCACAGCGTCTGCCATCAGTTTAACTTCTAATCCCGCTTTTGCTCGGTCGATTAAAGCCTCTACTACCCGCATCCCCACTTCATCATCAGTTAAGATGTAATACTGTACGTGAACTGAATCTGTTGCAGCATAGATATCTGCTACTAGTCTATCCATTTTCTCTTGACCATTAATAAAGATTTCTACCTGATTATTCTCAGTGAGGATTGAGTAATCACTCTTGAATAAAAGCCGCATCATCTTTTGAATATCACGTGGGTAGTGGCCAACATTTTTCTGCTTACCATTTCCATTCAAGTACTTTTCTTTTAGTCCGTTTAAACCATAGACTTCCTGGTTACGGATTCTAAAGATATTTTTATCAGAAATTTTTCGGCCGACAAAATAATAAATGATAAAACCAATACCTGGTAATAATATGAGCACCAATAACCAAGCCCAAATTGTCGCTACTGGACGTTGCTGTCTCAAGACTGTAATTACTGCCGCAATCGTATTTAATACAAATAAAATTAAAATACCATAATAAATATATAAACCCATATTTTCCCCTTTTTGAAAAGTAAAAGAGCAAACAAAATGGTCGATTGAGAATTTCAAAGACTGGTTGTTTGCTCTTTCTTATTATTGATTATGACAACGTATCTTTAGACTAAGTTCACTTAATCATTTAATAAACGTGAACGTTCTTTGCGCGAAATATATGGTGTATTTTTGGGAATCCAATATTTCGCGGAAATGTTTAAAATCAATACTAGGATAATTAAAGCTAAAGCTAAGTTAGCCAAGAATGACCATAGCATACTCATCGCATATGTACCGTCAGCCACTTGACTGACATTTAGTACATATTGATTAAAGATGAATTTTAGGATGAAAAATGCGGCAAAAGTCATGATTGTCCCAGTAATCAAGTTTAGGTATACACTAGACATACGTCGGTTAAATAAAGTTCGTTGTAAGTTTCGGGCAAACTTACCTGATAATCCAACCATAGATGTTTGAATGGCATTAGCCACTAGCACTATCCACTCTGTTTCTACATGCTCTACTTGTAAATACCCCACTACTGCACCTAGTACAAAACCAGCGATAAAGCCTGCTGTTGATCCTCTTCTAAATGAATAGAAAACCAATAGGGTTAATGAAATCGCTACGGTGATATTGGCACTTGTAATGGTCTCTGGGAAGATGCTCTCAATTAATAAAGCCAGAATGACAAATAATAAGCCTTCAACCGAGACTACTAATTTTTGTGACGCGTTCATACCGAACCCCCTTAGTGATGTTTCCCTTTTTTCTTATCTTTTTTGTCAGGATGATAGTTTGAAGCTTCCATAATGACTGGTAAAATCATCGGACGACGTTGTGTTTCACTATATAATTTCTTACTTAGTGCATCACGAATGTCACCTTTCAATTTAGACCATTCGAAGTTCTTATCTTTAAGATTTTCCTCTGTCACTTCAACGACCACCGCTTTTGATTCATCTAATAAGGTTTCGGAAGCCTTCATATAGATAAAACCACGAGAAATAATTTCTGGACCAGATAAAATCTTACCTAGACGGCGCGAAATGGTTAGAACAACCAAGAAAATACCATCTTCAGATAAAATACGGCGGTCACGAAGCACAATATTGCCAATATCTCCGACACCAGAACCATCAATCAGTACATTTGAAGCTGGTACAACACCACCGATATGGATATTGCCGTCTTTATAGGTCAAGATATCCCCTTTGTCTAATAAGAAGACATGGTCTTCTGGAATACCTACCTCTGTCGCCAAATGTTTATGGGCTGACATTAGACGGTATTCACCTGAAATAGGCACTACATATTTTGGTTTCAATAAGCTAATCATTAATTGTAAGTCTTTTGGACTCGCATGGCCACTTGATGCGTAAGCTTGCGCTAATTCAACCACTTCACCGCCTGCACGGTAAACATCATTTTTAGTTTCTGCGACCACTTTCTCCATATCATAAGAAGGTGTTGTCACAATAATGACCTTATCCCCGTCTTTGATAGAGACTGTTGTGTGGCGATTTGAAGCCATTTTTTGTAAGGTAATTAATGGTTCACCAGATTTTCCAGTTTCTAGGAAAATAATCTCATCATCTTCAAAACGATCCAGGTCCTTTAAGTTGGCAATCAAGTCTTTTGACGGAATCGATAGTTTGCCTAAGCGAATAGCAACGTCGATAATTTCCTCTAGTTCAGTATCATCTAAGAAAACACGGCGCCCTAGTTTACTTGCAACATCTAGAACCTGTTGAATACGCATCAAGTTTGAAGCTACTGCCGCAACGATCACACGACCTTTAGCATTACGCACTTCCGTCAACAAACCTTGTTCAATTTCAATTTCAGTGGCGTTTGGTCTCATATTTTCTGCTGCATTAGAATCGGATAGTAAGGCGAATACGCCGTCACGACCAATCTCAACAATACGAGAAAAGTCTGTTTTATAGGCATCTGAAACGGTCATATCAAACTTGAAGTCACCAGTATAAACGATTGACCCTTCTGGTGTAACGACTTCAATTCCTACTGATTCAGGTACAGAATGGGTGGTTTTAAAGAATTTAATCACGACATTACCAAAATCGATTTCATTCTCTTCTGAAATAATATGAAAATCTTGATAATTCTTCAAACCAATTTTCTTTGCTTGAATTTTCGCTAATTCAATCGTTAATTCAGTACCAAACACAGGTACTTGAATATCTTTTAGTAAATACGGTAAAGCGCCAATAGCATCTGCATGACCGTGGGTTAGAAATACCCCTGCTACACGGTCTTGGTTTTCTTTTAAGTATGTAAAGTCTGGAATCATCATGTCGATTCCTAATAATTCATCTGGTGGGTATACAAGACCACAATCTAAGACATAGATTGCTTCGTCAACTTCAACTAGGTACATGTTTTTCCCGTTTTCACGGACACCACCCAGAGCGATGATATTGATATCACTCATCCTTTTGCCTCCTAATATATTGGATTTTTAATTAAGTCTGGCTGCACGCTAAATAGTTAATGCAACTTGTATCCAAGCTGACGCAAATTGTTAGTCAGCTTGGATATATTCTTCACTCAAAAAAAGTGCGGTGCAATGACGCTTCGCTACATTGCCCGCACATCGCTAGTTTAAGTATAACATAAACTAGATTAATTTATCAGCTACCATTTGTTCTGCAATCTGAATTGAATTCAACGCTGCACCCTTCCATAAGTTGTCAGAAACAACCCACATATGGAATCCACGTGGGAAGTCTAAATCTTTACGGATTCGCCCAACAAATGTTTCAGTTTTCTTCTCAGCATTCACCGCTTGAGGATAAAGTTGTTGGTTGATATCATCTTCCAATACAACACCAGGTGCGTTTCGTAAAACATTTTGGATATCTTCAATTGTCACGTCATCCTTATCTACTTCAAAGTAAACAGACTCTGAGTGACCATAAACAACCGGTACACGCACACATGTTGCAGATACCCCTATTGTATCATCACCTAAGATCTTTTTGGTTTCATTGGTCATCTTCATTTCTTCATAAGTATAGTGGTTGTCTTGGAATTTATCGATTTGCGGCAATACATTATAAGCCATTTGATAATGTTTCTCATCACCACCAACTGGTAAGATACCAGGAGATTGAATGTCATTACCTGCTTCAATATCACGGTATTGTTGACGCATTTCTTCAATAGCTGTCGCCCCTGCACCTGATACCGCTTGGTAAGTAGATACGATCACACGGTCTAAACCAAAAGCATCCCGGATTGGGTTTAAAGCCACAACCATTTGAATGGTTGAACAGTTAGGGTTCGCAATCAAGCCATGATGGTCTTTCAATGCTTGTGGATTTACCTCTGGCACTACTAACGGCGTATTTTCATCCATACGGAAGGCAGATGTATTATCAATTACAACTGCACCTGCATCAATAGCTGCTTGACTAAATTCAATTGAACGGTCTCCACCAGCTGAGAAAAAGGCAATATCCACGCCTTCAAAAGCATCTTTCGTCAATTCTTCAACAACATAGTGCTTATCGCCTACTGGTAACGTTTTACCTGCTGAACGTGCTGATGCTAATAATTTAATATTTTTTACTGGGAAATTTGCTTTTGCAAGTAAGTGCCGTAATTGTTCCCCAACTGCACCTGTTGCCCCAACAATTGCTACATTATACTCTTTTGCCATAATTGATTCATCCTTTTATTTATATTCGATAGCATGCGCATTCACTTTATTATTCTATCAAAGCTTAGTCTATTTCTCAATGAAAATGACAAAATTATGAAATAAAAATGAGAAAACACTCAAATAACACAAAAGATGCGCTATTTTCAATATCCCCATATAAAAAACGCACCCAATAAAAATTGGATGCGGACTAAAATATTCGCCTATTATTCTGCGTCTAGATCTTTCATTGTCAAGTTGATACGACCACGGTTGTCGATTTCTGTCACTTTCACACGGACTTTATCGCCTAGTGAAACAACATCTTCAACATTGTTGGTACGCTCTTTTTGTAGTTGAGAAATATGCACTAAACCGTCTTTACCTTTAGCAATTTCTACAAAAGCACCGAATTTTTCAATGCGTTTGACAGTACCTTCGTATACTTGTCCTGCTTCAACTTTCAGGGTTAATTCAGCGATAATTTCTTTAGCGCGTTGAATCATTTCTGCGTTATCTGAAGCGATATTGATACTACCTTCTTGGTCGATATCAATTTTAACACCTGTTTCATCGATAATTTTGTTGATGGTATCGCCACCTTTACCGATAACCACTTTAATGTCCTCTGGATCAATTTGCATTTGCTCAATTTTTGGTGCGTAAGGACTTAATTCACTACGAGGTGCATCAATTGCAGTCGCTAAGTGACCTAAGATTTCAATACGTGCTTTATGGGCTTGGTCTAAAGCTTCCCGTAAGATTTGTTCTGTAATACCTTTAATCTTGATATCCATTTGTAAAGCAGTAATACCATTTTCTGTACCAGCTACTTTAAAGTCCATGTCTCCTAAATGATCTTCTAGACCTTGGATATCGGTTAAGACTGTATAGTTTTCTTCGTCTTCATCCATGATAAGCCCCATAGCAATCCCAGCAACTGGCGCTTTAATTGGCACACCTGCGTCCATAAGCGCTAAAGTACCTGCACAAATAGATGCTTGTGATGATGAACCATTAGATTCCAATACTTCAGCAACTAAGCGGATGGCATAAGGGAAGTCTTCTTCACTCGGCAATACTTCGTTTAAGGCACGGTAGCCTAAAGCACCGTGACCAATTTCACGACGGCCAGGTGAACCGTAACGACCAGTTGAACCCACAGAGTATTGAGGGAAGTTGTAGTGGTGCATGAAACGTTGGGTAACATCCCCAGATAAACCATCAATACGTTGTTCTTCAGATAATGGGGCTAATGTCGCTACTGATAAAGCTTGGGTTTGTCCACGAGTGAATAAACCAGAACCGTGAGTACGTGGTAATAAGCCTACTTCTGAAGCTAGGGGACGGATTTCGTCAATTTTACGACCATCAGGACGTACTTTATCGTCAGTAATTAAACGACGAACTTCCTTATATTCTAATTGATCAGCAATTTGACGGACTTGATCCATTAAGGTCTCAACATCTTCATGTTCTGCATATAATTCACTGTAGTAATCAATAATTGCCGTTTTCACTGCTTCAATGTTTTCTTCACGTTCCAATTTATCAAAGGTTTGGATCGCCTCTACCATTTGTTGGTTATATTGTGCTGTTACTTCAGCAACCAATACATGGTCCGGTGTATTTAATTGGACATCCATCTTCTCTTGGCCAACTTTTTCACGGATTTCATCTTGGAAGTAGCATAATTCACGGATTGAAGTGTGTCCAAACATTAAGGCTTCAAGCATTTCTGTTTCAGATAATTCAGCAGCTGAAGACTCTACCATGTTGATGGCATCTTTAGAACCTGCAACAATTAAATCTAAGTCAGATTGGGCTTGTTGTTCCACAGTTGGGTTGATGACAAAATCACCGTTTACACGACCAACATTTACCCCTGCAATCGGACCGTCAAAAGGAATATCAGAGATTGTTAGCGCCGCTGATGAACCAAACATTGCAGCCATTTCTGGTGAACAGTCTGGATCCACTGATAAAACAGTATTGATAACTTGCACTTCGTTGGTAAATCCTTCATCAAACATTGGTCGAATTGGACGGTCAATCAATCGTGCAGTTAATGTTGCATGTTCACTTGGACGTCCTTCCCTTTTAATGTAACCACCAGGAATTTTACCTACTGCGTACATTTTTTCTTCATAGTTCACTTGTAATGGGAAGAAGTCTTGCCCTGGCTTAGCTTCTTTCGCCCCTACTACGGCAGTTAATACGACAGTATCCCCGTAACGAACCAAGACTGCTGCATTAGCTTGTTTAGCTACTTGACCGTATTCAATTGATAATGGGCGACCAGCCCAATTCATTTTAAAAACTTGCTTTTCTTCCATGTCTTAACATGCTCCTTTACTTGCTTACTGCCAACAAGTTTGCTACTAAACAAATTTCTAAGATCAAGTTTTGATGCTCACAAATTTGTATAGTAGTAATCAACTGTTGGCGTGTTTATTCCATACCTGTCCATTTTCCTATAAAAAGGATGAAAAATCAATAAAAGCGAGACACAAACGCATCTCGCTTTAAATTTATATTTATAAGTATTAACGACGTAAGCCTAAAGCTTTGATTAATTCACGGTAACGTTGAACATCTTTGTTACGTAAGTAAGATAACAAGTTACGACGGTGACCAACTTTTTTCATTAAACCACGGTATGAATGGTGGTCTTTTTTGTGCGTATGTGCATGTTCGTTAAGCGCATTGATCTCTTCAGTTAAGATAGCGATTTGCACCTCTGGGCTACCAGTATCTCCTTCGTGACGCGCAAATTGTTGGATTAATTCGTTTTTACGTTCTTTTGAAATAGCCATGTGACAACACCTCTCTCTTCATATTCGCCGTAAACCGCGCCAAGCGTTGGTGATTCAACTTGCGAAGTAAACGGTCATTAAACATTATACACACCGTAAGCTTTGAATGCAAATAAATTCTTTAGGTAAATTTCAGCCTTTAGTCTCTTGCGAAATATTCATACTATATATACAATAGAGCATAATATCGACATGGAGGCAGGCAATGAAAAAAGATCCAATTCACCCTTATTTAATGGCGTCCGCCATCACTGCAATACCCTTTATTTTAATCTGTTTAACCGCAATGATTGACATTGATTTTTTGACAGTTATCGACCAAAATATTGGCCAACATCTCTATCACTGGGGCCCAGCACCTTTTACAAGCTTTGTACAATATTTTACGCTTATTGGTAATGCCCAAGGAATCATTCCCCTCACGTTGGTGATAGCTGGTGCTTTCTATTATATCAGCCGAAAATGGAAAGTGTTACTTTGGACAGTTTTCACTATTCTAGTTGGCGTTGGTCCTGTTGTTTACATCATTAAAAATATTATCCAAAGACCGCGTCCATCCTACTTGACACATCTTGTCGACCAAGGTGGTTATGCCTTCCCTTCTGGACATGCAACTGGTGCAGTACTCACATGGGCAACCCTAGCTTTCTTAACTTGGTATTATTTTAAAGATCGGTATCCAAAAATGATGCCCTACTTAATTGGTTTTAGCGTATTCATGGCGGTTGCCATCAGTGCATCTCGCTTATACCTTGGTGTCCATTATCTTTCTGATGTCATCGCCGGTTGGTCTATAGGCGCGACTTGGTTCATCCTTTGCTTGAATTACTTTAATCTATTTATCGCAAATAAAACATCAGCGGAAAATGATATACAAACAGCGCACTTAAAAGAAAAATAGCTCATAGAAAAGGCACCGCACTCAAAGCGATGCCTTTTTTGCTATTCAAAATTCTATCCTATAATTAACACGAGCGACTCTTCTTTGTAGCTAAGTCAAGTAATCGCTATTTCTTCATTTCTGCTTTTAATTCCATGATAATATCACGAAGTTCAGCAGCTTTTTCAAAGTTCAAGTCCTTGGCAGCTTGTTGCATTTCTAATTCCACATTCCGTAAGGCCTGTTCTCTATCATCCCGTTTTAAGGCCCGTAATTGCTCTGTTAAAGAATTACTCATTTCTTCAGAATTTACGTGCGTAATTCGAATAACATCACGTATTTCTTTCTTGATGGTTTGCGGTACAATGCCATGTTCCTTATTGTAGGCTTGTTGGATACTACGACGACGAGCTGTCTCATCTATGGCCCGTCGCATTGAATCGGTGACCTCATCAGCGTACATAATAACATGCCCATTTTGATTACGTGCTGCCCGTCCAATAGTTTGGATTAGTGACCGTTCATTACGTAAGAAACCTTCCTTATCTGCATCTAATATCGTGACTAAAGATACTTCTGGCACATCAATCCCCTCACGTAGCAAGTTGATCCCAATTAATACATCAAAGACACCTAAACGTAAGTCACGAATAATTTCCGTCCGCTCTAAAGTCTTGATATCTGAATGCAGGTATTTTACCTTAATGCCTACTTCTTCCAAATAATCTGTTAAGTCTTCTGCCATTCGTTTCGTTAAAGTGGTGATAAATACCCGTTCTTCTCGTTCAATCCGATCATTAATCTCACTAATAATGTCATCAATTTGACCTTCAATCGGGCGTACTTCCACAGTAGGATCTAGCAAGCCGGTTGGTCGAATGATTTGCTCTACAATATCATCTTGACCAGATTTCTCTACTTCATAATCCGCTGGTGTCGCAGATACGTATAGGGTCTGGTTTAATTTTTCTTCAAACTCTTCTAATTTTAATGGTCGGTTATCTAAGGCTGAAGGTAAACGGAAGCCATGGTCGATTAAAACTTGTTTTCTAGCCCTATCCCCATTATACATTCCACGCACCTGTGGCATGGTCATATGTGACTCATCCACCATTAATAGGAAATCATCCGGGAAGAAGTCTAGCAAGGTATAAGGTGCCTCCCCAGGTTTACGTCCGTCCATATGGCGAGAATAATTCTCAATCCCATTACAATACCCCATCTCAAGGAGCATTTCCATGTCGTAGCGGGTACGTTGTTCAAGTCGCTGGGCCTCAAGCAACTTCCCTTCATCGTTCAACTCTTTCAAACGTTCTTCTAATTCAGCTTCAATCGATCTGACTGATTTTTCCACTTGTTCATGGTCCACCACAAAGTGCGTCGCCGGATAAATAGGATAATGTTCTACTTCAGATTGAACTTCACCTGTTAAAGCATCGACTTCACGAATGCGGTCAATTTCGTCACCAAAAAACTCCACTCGAACAGATGAAGAATCGTGAGATGATAAGAAAACATCCACAATATCCCCACGTACACGGAAAGTCCCACGCTGGAAGTCAATATCATTTCGTTCATACTGATTTTCAACTAAACGACGCATAAAGTCATCTCTAGATAATGCTTGTCCTTGTCTAACAGAAATGACATGATCACGATATTCTGTAGGATTCACCAACCCATATATACAAGAAACAGAAGCTACTACAATCGTATCACGACGCTCCAAAATAGCAGACGTTGCCGAATGCCGCAACTTATCTATCTCATCGTTCACAGAAGCTGACTTTTCAATGTAGGAGTCACTTGATGGCACATAAGCTTCTGGTTGATAGTAGTCATAATAAGACACAAAATATTCTACCGCATTATTCGGGAAGAATTCTTTTAATTCCCCGTATAATTGCCCAGCAAGGGTCTTATTATGGGCTAATACCAAAGTCGGTCGATTGGTTTGTTGGATCACATTCGCCATGGTAAAGGTCTTCCCAGTACCCGTACCACCCAATAGGACTTGTGCCTTGTCGCCCGCCTCCACCTGTTCTACAATTCTTCTAATGGCTTCCGGTTGGTCACCACTCGGTTCATATTCCGAAACTAAATCGAATTGGTCTATCATCATGAACCTCTCTTCCTTTTAAAATACACTATTTCATACCTTTTTATTATACCACCTATCCCAATAAAGCCGAAACTTTACCCCTTGAAAAAGGGGGCACGCGACTTGGTTAACCCTTTTTGTTGATATGCGTATACAAAGTAACGTTGCAGTTCTTACTAGTAGTCAATTTTTAGAAATACGTAACCACATTCCCTACTATCACAAATTTACCTTGACTTATCCCTTGTTATTTCTGTATAATATTGTCTGTTAGTGACAAGTTCACTTTTATAATTTGACAGGAAAGTGGGTGTTTTTAATGCCAAATATTGAATCAGCAATCAAACGTGCTCGTCAAAACGAAACTGCTAACGCTCGTAACAGTGCGAAAATCGCTTCTGTACGTACAGCTATGAAACGCTTTGAACAAGCAGTTGCAGAAAACGCAGATAACAAAGACGAATTATTACGTCACGCTTCTAAAATGTTAGATCAAGCTGCTAGCAAAGGATTAATCCACGCTAACAAAGCTGCTCGTGAAAAAGCTCGCTTAGCAAAAAAAGTATAATCAACATTGGTAAATGGTGTTACCAAAATTGATCATTATAAAAAGCAGGAAAATGACGTACGCATTTTCCTGCTTTTTTCTTACCTTCTTTTTCTTAACTAGCTACACTACCAGAACAAAAATCTAAAATAAACCACTCAATCCCCAGATTTTGGTCTACTTTCCCTTGTTTAATATCAAAGTCTAATTCAACCAACTTCATATAACCAACCATCAATAAATTGGGTGAATAGGGATTAATCGCCTGTCCAGCCATCTTAATCCGGTAAGGATGTACACCAATTGTTTGCGCCATGGACCCCTGGTCATACCCAGCTTTTTTCAGTTGAATAATTTGTGTATATAAACGGAAATTAGACTGTAATAAGCCAAGGATTGCAATTGGTTGATTTTTTTGTGCGATTAATTCACGGTATAAGCGCAAAGCGGATGCCGAATCTTGGCGCATAATATGGTCTGTCAGATGGAAGATATTGTCATCCAATGACGGTGTCACCAATAAGTCTACATCTCGCTGGTGGATCCTTTTCTCTTCGCCAACATACAAGATTAACTTATCCATTTCTCGAATCGATTGTGTTAATTGATAATTGGTTCGTTTCAAAAATAATGCCAAAGCTTCGCGTGTCATATCCACACCTTCAGCAGCGACATATCTTTGTATGTAATCTTTTACTTGTGGCTCAGTCATTATCGAGGTATCTACAAATGTCGCTTTTTTCTTTAATTGCTTAACGATTTTCTTACGACCATCTAATGACTCATAATCTGCCACGATCACTAAAACAACACCTTCTGCTGGGTTATCCAAGTATTCCAGTAGTGAACTGTCATCTTGTTTCATGGCATTTTTCTTTTGTGTCCCGGTTAGAAACGCGGGTTGTCGCATTAAAATCAGCCGTGGTTCATTAAAAAATGAAATGGTATTGGCTTCAATCATGACGTCAGCTAAGCTATCTTCTTCCATATCAAAAGAGATATAATTCATCGCATTAGCATCTTCTTGTAAATACTGGCTTTCAATTGTTGTTAAAAACCGGTTGATTAAGTAGGTTTCAGGCCCTTGTAGTACATATATAGGGTCAATTTGCCCCTTATTCAGCGCCTGTATAGCCTTTTGTAATTCCATAACCTACCTCCTATTTTGATTGCACATGCTCTATTTTAGCGGATTTGGACCAATAAATATAGTGGCTTGCGCCCATTGTATCTGTCCGGTAAATTTTGCTTTCATTCGCTTCAAGGTCAGCTACCACTCGATCTGCTGGATGGCCATACCGATTATTCTTACCTACTGAAATCCAAGCAACTTTAGGATCCATTCGCTCAATGAAGCTTTTTGAACTTGAATGTTCTGATCCATGGTGGGCAACCTTTAAAATATCCACTGGAAGCGTGGGTAAATCATCCTCTGCTACGCCTTCAATGTCTCCAGTAAATAGAAAATGATGAAGCCCTATTTTACCATATAAAACTAGGGAATCAGCATTTTCTCCTTCTCCTATTTTCTTAGGCGCTAAAACTTGTAGTCTACTTGTCTTATCTAATGTCACCTGATCGCCACTTTTAAGCCAAATAACCTGCATATCAGGGTTCCGCCCTGTTGCTATGGCGGCTTGTATGGTCTTTAATGATGTTTTGTCCTCCTGCATGCCGATAGGTAAGTATAGTTTTTGAATTTTAAACGTCTTGGCTACTTCTTCAAATGACCCAATATGGTCAAAGTCTCCATGAGTTAAAAAGACACCGGCAATTGTTCTAGTGCCGGCAGCTTTTAGACTGGGGATAATTTGTCTTTCTGCGAGACTGTCACTATCCCGTAATTGCCAATGTTTACTAGGATCTGCTTCTGCTGATATATCGGTAAAGTTTATCTTACCCGCTAAATCAATTAGATAAACCTGCCTTTGGTATGGCGTCTCGATAAAAAAGCTATCCCCCTGTCCAACAGCTAACATGGCTACTTGCCCATAGCTGTGTAAATAAGGATTTAGGTAAATAAAAAACAAGCTAACGGCTAGTAAACACCTTATCAGCAAGTCTTTACGTTTATTAATTGTTGTCGATAAGTTTGCCAAATAAAGCAGTAAACTAACCACAAAGAAAACCAATACCCACGTGTTTAACTTGCCCGTCACCCATTGAAACCATGTCCATTTCTCGGCAAACAAAGCAAGCATTTCTATCCCCTGAATCAAATAAGCCAGCCCAGCTTGTAGCCAGGTAAAGTAAGGGCCTAACCCTATCAGTTGGATGAGTAAGATCAGTAATAATCCAGGAAATAAAAAGCTTGAAAATATAAAAGAATAAGCAAAATTTAAAATGAGGGATACCCATGAAAATTCAAAGTAAGTCGTCGTTAAAAATGGAATGGTCACAAGACTACAGATAAAACTTTGCCATAATTCCACTTGTATGACATTTTTGCATTTTGCTAGGATATATTTCCCGGAGAACAGTACGGTATAAGCTAATGCATAGGTTAGTTGAAAAGACAAAGTAAAAATGACTCTTGGATCTACGAGGAGTAATATGATCATGGACCAAGAGGTACCGATCAAAGATGACGGCCGTTGATTTCGCCTTTTCTTTAAAACGTTATAAGTATAGGCTACAAAAGACCGAATCATCCCATATGGCCAACCCAAAAAGATGGTATAAATCAGTAATATTAGTATGGCAAAGTAATCAAAGACTTCCACTGTCATACCGATTCGAAGGAGTATTTTCTTTAAAAAAGTTAGAAAATATTGAACATGAAAGCCAGAAATAGAGAATAAATGAATTAACCCAATCATTTGATAAGCTTTTAAAACTTCTCCTTCAAGCGCATCCATCTGGTTAAAAAAGAGCGATAAGGCATAAGCTGAAACAGTTGAATTAGCCAAGTTGCCTAGCCAATTCGTTACAGCTTGCCTGTTGTTGGCCAGCCAATATTGACCATCCTCTAAATCCCCTTTTAAAATCACCGTATCAGCTGACATCACCCAGTAAATGTTTTGCTTTGCTAAATAATCCCGGTAATTAAATAAGTGCGCGTTCTGGTTTTCATCAGGTTCATCTAAAGTGCCCAGTACAGTGACCTGAAAAGATTTGTCAAGCCCAATCCAGGCTTTTTGCTCTGCCGCTTCTTTAATCGTATAGAAAACTTGCACCCGTTCTTTTTGGCCCGCAACTGGTGTTTTTCCTTGAAAAGATAGCAAATTACCTGATACTTTTACATCAGTAATAGCAACATCCATCATCAGCTCAGTTTCTGTACCAGATAAATAACTTTCTCGACTATTGTCTAAATAAAGAAAATAGCTGGCGATTAAACAGTGAATAATCACTACCTGTAGGCAGAACTTCTTCTCTTTCAAGGTGAGTATTCTAAGAAAAAATAAGCCATATAGAATCCAAGCCCAAGGATGATTGGTAAGGGTTAAAACAGCTAGTAGGAGGACCCCTAGGCTATGTAAGACCAACTTATATTGCATATTAATTCACCGTGATAAAAGGTTTTAACTTCTCCAACGTTTTTTCACCTATACCAGAAACCTGTTCAAGGTCTTCAATACGGGAAAATGCCCCATTCGCTTCTCTATAAGCAATAATATCTGTCGCCCGCTTCTCTCCAATACCGGATAAAGTTTGTAACGCCGTAGCATCTGCTGTATTAATATTGACAAGTTCACTTTGAGCCGTTTCTTGATTGTCTATGTTGGATTCAGTCATTTGACTATCCATGACTAATGTTTTCGTTGAAGGATTTATTTCTTCCCCAACTTTAGGCACATAAACCACCATTTGATCCGTCACCAATTGGGCCAAATTCACCTGACTTTGATCGGCTTCTGCTGTTAATCCACCTGCCATTTCAATCACATCGTGCACCCGCATACCTGATGATACCGGTACGACTTTGGGTGTTTTAACTGCTCCTTTGATATCTACATACCAAGTTTCACTAGTGGATATACTCGTAGATGCAATTGTTTCCTCATTTACTTGACTGGACATGGCTACACTATTTGTCGTAGCTGCCCCTTCTTCAATGAGCTCTAAATCTTGATGACTATCCATCATTTGATGCGGTTTGCTTTCTGAGAACATGTCATCAATATCCACTTGCTGACTGACAAATAATTGATTACTAGCATACACAACTAAGGCCAACATTGTTAAAAAGACGACAAAAATACCCAACAAGAACGGCTTATACATAAACCATATTTGTTGGATATTCTGTTCATTTATGTCCGTTTTAAATTGTTGTAGCCAATTCTTCAACTGTTGCATCATACTCACCTCACCTATTTTATACGTTTAAATAGGTAAAAGGTGTCTAGCTACTTTTCAAATGTCACTCAGATTTAACTGATTTGAGCATGTCATCTATTGAGTTCAGCGTATTTGGCCTTAATCGCTTCATTGACATTGGCTGGTACAACACCAGAAATGTCGCCATTAAACTTCGCAACTTCCTTTATAATTGAACTTGAAACAAAACGATATTTTTCACTCGATAACATTAAAACTGTTTCAATATCTGGCGCTTGGTATTTATTCATCAAAGCAATATTCGTTTCTTGTTCAAAGTCGCTGGCATTCCGTAATCCACGAATTAAAATACCACACCCTAGTTCACGCGCAAAATTGACAGTTAAACCTGATTTCAAGTAAGTGACTTCTACATTATCAATATGTTTAGTCGCTTCTTGTGCAAGCGCTAGTTTTTCTTCACCAGTAAATAAGGATGTCTTAGTTGTATTAGTGGCTACTGCTACATATACATAATCAAACATCTTAGCAGCGCGTTCAATCATATCTACATGTCCCATTGTTAAGGGGTCAAAAGACCCTGCATACAAGGCTCTTCCCTTTGTTGTCATCTAATCTTCCTCCATTCTGTATACTAGAATTCTCGTGATGCCGTAAGTGACATCTTTGATTTGTTTAAGTGGTCCAAAAGCTTCTGGTAAGGTATCTTGCTTATCTAATTCACAAATTACACGCGCATTTGGTGATAACCAATTATCAGCTAGAAAGCGATTGATAACATCTTCTAATTGTTGCCCTTTGTAGGGTGGATCTAGGAAGACCAAATCAAATTGCAGGTCTTTATCTTCATGTCGTAATTGTTGTAGTGTTTTTCGATTATCGCCACCCTTTAAAACATACTGGTCTTCAATACGAGCTGATGCGATGTTTTCTTTAATAGTTGTTTGGGCTTGGCGGTTTTTCTCAAAGCCGTAAACCACTGCAGCACCTCTTGAAATGGCTTCAATCCCTAATGCCCCCGATCCTGCATAAAAATCTAATACCCTCGTATCTTCATCAAAATAGGGCCCAATGATATTAAATAAGGATTCCTTGATTTTATCAGTTGTTGGCCGGGTATTATTCCCTGGTACCGCCTTTAAACGATGTTTCCCAAATTTTCCAGCTATGACGCGCATAGAATTGTCACCCCACGATTTAGCATTTGTTTATATTCTACCATATCAAGGACACTCAACCTATAAGTGTCACCTCTAAAAATAAACAAGTGGCTGCTAGCAAACTTAATTGCCCTAATGAAAAAAGCGCATAACATACTGAATGCTACGGCCCTTTTTCCAAAGTTTATTTAAAATCAATTAAAGTAAGTAATCTAGGAAATACGGTAATTGCTGTCGCCACCAGATCCAGTCATGTGATACGTCTGGTCCCCATTCTGCAAACCAGGCTGGAATGGCTTTATTTTCAAAGGCCTCACGTAATTTGTAGTAACCAGGTAGGCCATCTGCTTCCCAGTCCCCTAGACCGGTACAAACGATGATATCTGCTTGGCATAAGTGGTCGATAAACCAGGGATCATCCAAGGTCCAAATGTAATCAACTGGCGAGTTGTAGTAAACGGCGAGGTCATCGCCAAAGTCGCCACCAAAGTAACGGGCATCGTAAATACCTGATAAGGCTAAAGTTTTATTGAAGACATCCGGATGTTTTAGTTGGAAGTTCAAAGCGTGATAAGCACCCATAGAACAGCCTGTCGTCATCATTGGGTCAAACCAACCAGTGTAGTGCTTAATGAAAGGTATGGCTTCTTCAATTACATAACGTTCGTAGGCATTGTGGGCCTCCGCCCGGTCATATTGCGATTTCCCTTGGTGGAGCCAAGATGGTTGATCATAGGATGATAAAGTAAAGAATTGCACTTTTCCTTCATCGATAAAATAATGCGCTGCTTCAATCATCCCAAAGTCAGCGAATTCATCTTTTGACCCACCAGATGAGGGGAAGACAACGACCGGAATACCCGCATGACCGTAGCGATTTAAGTGCATTTCTTGGTTTAATTGACCTGAGGAATTGTGTAAGAATTCTGCATTCATAATTGTTCCTCCAGTATGGGTAAAATGGCCATCAGCGAATAGCTAGCTTTCTTTGTGTTGGTGAACGTAGTTAAAAATTTCTTCAACTTCCGCTTCTGTATCTGCTAGAATGCCGAAAAATTGATTACCTTGCAAGGCTGCAAAGGCATCCGGTAAGCGTTTTGAGAAGACAAGTCGGTCGCCATAATGACTCCGTAATGCATCTTCATCATGGGCATATATAAATTGATCACGGTGAGTAATGGCTACACAATAACGGGCTGGTTCTTTAGGTGTTTCAAAGGGTTTCCCATCTACAATGCGGGCATATTGACGGAACAGGTCGATATGGTTTGCAAAGTTGTACATATCAATGGCGTACCCACCTGCTACTCGATTATTGTATTCAACTACTAAATAATCACCCCCATCTTCAAAGAATTCAATATGGAAAAAGCGTTCTTTCATGCCAAATTGTTTCACGATGGCTTGACCATATGCACGTAGTTTTTCTGGCAATTCTTTTTGGATGATATAACCATAGTCTAATTGGTATTTCAATACCTCTAAGGTTGGGTCACGGTAATATAAACCAGTTTCAAAGACGATTTCGCCATTTTGATCGATCAATCCATCATAAGACAATAATTTTGCATCTTCAATATAAGGTTCAAAGAAATAGGCATCCTTTTCATCCCAGTCAGCAATAAATTGCGCCACTGCTTCTTGATCTTTTAACTTGTAAGTCCCTGAAGACCCCACACCTGAGTTGGGTTTGGCTACTAAAGGAAGGCCAAGTTCCTTGACGATTCGGTTGACGGTTCCTTTTTTATTGGCCACTTTTCCTGGAACCGTTGGAACGCCCGCCTTGGTAAATAATTTCTTCATTTCAGACTTAAATTTAACCTTGCGCAAATCTTTTGGCTTGTTTCCGGGAATATTAAACTGTTCACGAATCTCAGCTTCCAAATTCAACCAATGCTCATTTTGCGACTCAATCCGGTCAATCTTTCCATGTTTAAAGAATAAGTAAGCCACAGCTCTTTTTACTTCATCAATATTTTCTAAATCATTCACTTTATAGTATTCAGTTAAATCATCTTTTAAGGATTGTGGTAATTGGTCATAAGGTTCTTGACCGATGCCAAGAACGTTGAAACCTTGCTGTTTTAACCGGTTAGTAAATAATTGAAAATTCTCTGGATAAAAAGGTGATGTTACAATAAAATTCATGTCAGTTCCTCCGCTCAAGGTCTTTTTTACTATACATTAATATTTGATTAGAACTTATCAATCATTATAAGTGGTAACTCATACAAAAGCAATTGCATTTAAGTTATGGGAAACGCATTCATTCGCTCTTTTAAAGCCTGCATAACGGGCATCCTGTATCATTTGAACTTAATATACGCATCGGTTAAAATGGACAACGGAGGTGTTTTATGACACAAGAAGTTACTTTAAGATCTGCCCAACCAGCAGATTATCCTGCACTACATGCATTAAACCGTGGTGCTTGGTTTAAATCAGATTATATTGCATATCCTGAAGCAACAAACGCATACGTAGACTTAGACTTAAATAGTTCCCTGAGTAATGCTTCTATGGCTACGGTAGCTGGAGTCGATGGGAAAATCGCTGGTGTGATTTTGGTTTCTGCTGATTCAGAACCTAAATACGGACGCATGTTAATGCAATCCACTATTGATGCTGCGGCAACTCTCCACGCACAAGGACAAGAAATTGCCGACTACTTTTATGATCGAATGAAAGTAGAAAGTGAATATGATGCACAATTACTAGAACAAGCACAGGCAAATACGGACTATGATGGTCGTATCGTTTTATTCATCATGGATCCAGAATTCCAAGGACTAGGTATTGGTAGCAAGTTATTCCAAGCGGCTAAAGACTATTTTGAAGCCACTAACGTGCAAAATTATTACCTATTCACTGACTCTTCATGTAATTATCCTTTCTATGACCACAAAGGAATGCACCGTGCAGGTAACATAACTTATCATCAACCCGGTCTATTTGAACCGTTTGATGGTTCAAAAAGTACTGAACCTTTTGAATTTTTCATCTATGATAATCAATAACTATAAATAAGGAGGCATGACACTGTTGTCATAGCCTCCTTATTTCATTGAATTTACTTTTTAAAATTAATAATAAGAATTAAGTTTACATACTTAAAATAGCGTTGATAAATAGTTTAAATTATTCATCAACGCTATATATCATAATTATATATCTTTAACTCGATGCAAATAATAATTCATCTAGATCAAATATTTCAATATATTTATGTGTATGTTGTTTAATTAAGCCTTTATCCTCTAACGAAGAGAACTTCCGACTGATTGTTTCCGGCGTTGTACCTAAATAAGAAGCTAGCTCCTTTTTTGACATTGGTAAAGTCACATAAGTATGATTTTCCTCATCTTCAACATATTCTGCTAGAAAATTAATAATACGAGACTCTACCTGCTCCATACCAACTTGCATCGTTTGCTTTTCTGATACCTGTAAACGCTTCGTTACATCTGAAAGTATTCGTCTCATAATTTCTGGGTAAGCATCTAGATAGTTATCCATATCTTTTTTATGAATTCTACATATGCTTACTTCTGATATTGCTTCAGCATAATTAGAATGGTAACTTTCAGTTTGAAAAATAGCCACTTCTCCCATAAAATCACCAGGATTTAGTATACGTACAGTTTGTTCACGACCGGATTCATTTAAGTGATAAATACGTACACGCCCATTATTTACGATATATAGTGTGTCATCTTTATCACCATTTCCAAATAATAACGCATTCTTTGCATAATGTACTTCACGCGCTGATTGTGCAATCAAACTCATTTGTTCTTCATTTAAGTGGTTAAAAATTGGTACTAACCGTATACAATCTACATGACTATGGTGATGGTGGTGTGCCATACAAGTTTCCTCCTAATTAATCGTTATCTATATAGTCATCGTCTTCTAACGCATCCTTATTAACAAAGGCTTGAAGTTGCCAAATATTTACATCTAAATAATCTTTATAACTAATTAGTAAATCCTCTAACGCATCATCAGCTTCTTCTTGAGCTAAACGCGTTGCACGAACGGTAAATTCACGATTAGTTCTAAAATCCTCTACTAACTGTAAGACCATTTCTTCAGCAGAATAATATTTTTCAGATGAATCTTCAGAGATTATGGTAAATTCCTGAAATTCAGCAGTTGTTGATGCTGGCTTAAATCCTGATGCTAGTAAACGTTCTGCAATTTTATCAAACCATGTCTCATTCTCATTATACAATTTCTCAAATAACTCATGCAATGCATAGAAATTTGCTCCTTTTACATACCAATGATATTGATGTAATTTTACATGTAAGGTATGAATATTGGCGAGTACATGATCTGTAACAGCTGCAGCATTAATCTTGGTATGGTGAATGTGTTCTTTATAGGCTTTTTCAGCAGCTAATTTTTCTTGTCTTTCGTTTAATGTTGTCATTTTATAATCCTTCCTTTACTTTTGAACTAATAACGGCATACCCTAAGTTTTCAATTGTGTTTTCAATTGTACTCAAATTGACCTGTTCTTCATCAAAATCCACTTTTACCTTACTTGCATTAAACAGCACTTTTACAGAATCTTTGTCTACTCCAGCAGTCTGCTTTAAACCACTTTCAATTTTTTGTAAACATGATGGGCAAGTTAATGTTTCTAATTTTAATGTCGCTTTCGTCATATCTATCACTCCTTTAATTAAATTATATAGAGTATTTTTTTTTAAAATAATTGATGCGGATCAATTATTTTAATTGATATCCTCTTAATCTCATTGCATTTAAAATAACGACCAAAATACTAGCCTCATGAACTAACATTCCAATTGACATAGACATCCATTCACTGAATATTAAACTAACGAGTAATATTATCACCACACCAACAGCAATAAGAATATTTTGTCGCATATTCGCATATGTCCCTTTAGCTAAACCTAAAGCATGGGGGAGACGATTAAAATTGGAATTCATCAAAACAACATCTGAACTTTCAATGGCTACATCTGTTCCATTTCCCATAGCTATCCCTACTTCTGCAGTAGCTAGAGAGGGGCTATCATTCACACCATCACCAATAAAAGCAACAATTTCACCATTAGACTGTCTTTCTTTTAGAAATGACTGCTTATCTTCAGGCAGCATATCGCCATGGGCCTCGGTTAAGCCTAGCTCCTTTTTAACTAAATTAACTGTACCTTGATTATCCCCTGATAATACAATGAGGTTGTTAACTCCAAGTGATTTTAATTTTTGTAAGTTTTGTTTTACACCTGGTCGAACTTGGTCACGGATTCCCATTAAAATTGTTAACTGATGATCAACTGCTGTTAATACAATTGAACTACCAGCTCTTTCTAAGGCATCTAATTTTCTAAGCACATCATCAGATAGTGGTATACTTTCTTGTTCCATTAAAGATTTGTTCCCTACCGCAACCATGTGCCCATCAACGTGGGCAATTATACCCCCACCTTTTATCACTTGTGTACGCTCTACAGATCGGGGCTTATATTGCGCTAACTTATTTGTAATAGCGTCTGCTAAGGGATGGTCAGATTCCCTTTCAACTGAGAATAATAGCGATAAATCCTCCTCTTGATTATTTCCATAGTAAACAAATTCGCTCACTTCAGGCTTTCCTTCAGTCAAGGTACCAGTTTTATCAAATAGGACTGTATCTACATTCGCAAAATGACTAATCACTTCAGAACCTTTAAACAAAATACCATTCTTTGCACCATTTCCTATACCCGCCACGTTTGAAACCGGTCCACCAATGACCAAGGCTCCCGGGCAACCAAGTACTAATACAGTAACTGCTAGTGCCGTATCTTTAGTGAATATCCAAACTAATAACCCAATGATAAGTACTACAGGTGTATACCAACGAGAGAACTGGTCAATAAATCGCTCAGCTTCCGATTTAGAATCTTGTGCCTCTTCTACTAATTCAATAATTTGACCAAATGTAGAATCTTCTCCAATTCTATCAGCAACTATTTGAATGGTACCATTATCCATAATGGTACCGGCAAATACTTCGTCACCTTTCTCTTTCTTTAGCGGTAAAGATTCACCGGTGATATTAGCCTCATTTACATGTCCCTTTCCAGTAGTTACCCTACCATCTACTGGAATCTTAGCGCCAGTTTTTACTAAGAGAATATCTCCTTCCTCTACTTCATCAATATCTACTTCTTCAAATTGTCCTTCGTGCAATTGCTTAAAAACAGTCTCTGGAGCCATTTCTGTCAACTCTTTAATCGCAGATCGAGTTTGCTTAAGTGTGCGCTGCTCTAAATATGAGCCAAATAAAAATAAAAAAGTAACAATAGCTGACTCTTCGTAATTTTGAATAAAGAAAGCACCAATTACCGCTATCGTTACTAAAACATCAATACTCACTACTTTTACTTTCATAGCTTGAAAAGCCTGTATTGCAATTGGTAAAACACCCAATATGGAAGCAATGATAAAAGCACTATTAAAGATAATCGTATTAGTAAAAATGAAATGTGCAATAAATCCTGTAATAATCAGTAAGCCATTAATAACCATGATATGATTTTTATGTTTCAAAATAATCTGTTGCATATAAATCCCTCCTATAAGTTTTTACAAATATAGTATATGCATTTTTGAGAGATCTATAATTGATGCACATCAATTCTATAAGCATAGGATAAAAATAGAAGTTAAAATCTTTTATTTTAAAAATGAATTATTATCCTTGAAACAGAAGTGAAAATTATAAATAAGCGTTTGTTATTTACAGTTGATTGAATCTTTTTTATTTTTTTAATTTTAAAGATCAATACATCTCCTACAAAAAAAGGCTTACACACTTGATAAGACCGTCTAAATTCTGGATAGCATAAAAGATATCAAAAGATTTTTATACACTGGTTACCTTTTTCCATAATATTAACTTATTTAGATCTTGCGCTCATATCTTTCTGAACAAAATAGTTAACTCAAATTTTCCACAAAAAAAAAGAGGAAGAAAATTTTACTTTAAAATCTTTTTCCTCTCATTATTTAGTTAACAGAAACTTTTTGTCATAGCCTCCTCTTCTTTTTCTATTTATTTAAAACTATTTGATGGATTGCGTCCGTTAAAACTTTCTTCGTGAATTGACCTGTTCTAAGTAAAAAGGCAAAGTTTGCTACATTTTCTTTAAATACTTCATATTCTTCCATACTTATTTTCGCAATTATTGCATCTGCCTCATCTAGCGAGTCCACGACAAAACCTAATTGATGGTCATTGATCAATTGCGCATTAGATAAATTTCTCGGGACAATAACAGGAATCCCCGCCGCTAGGTAGGTCCCCAATTTATATGAATTACACAAAGCAAAATATTCTTGGATGTCAGGATTTTCTGTCCAAACTAATCCAAATCCCCCTTCAGACAAATGACTAACTAATGCTGCATCTGAATGCCAACCTAAGTAGGTTGTTTTTTCATTCAAGTCTTCTCCTATAGGATTTGAATACACTTTAAGTGGTATCTCTCCAGCCCAATCTTTTACAAAATCAAATTTTTCTGCACTTCCAGCAAAGTGAATTTCACGCTTAAAAGTTGTTTTGGACAGATCATAAGCTATTGGATGATCCCACATTTGTTGAATAATGATGTTTTCAATAGTTAATCCTTCTTCAATGAGGCGATTTTTCATATTTTCTGAAGGTACAATCAAACAATCAACTTGATTAAAGAGTTCAATATATGGTGCCATTAAATAGTAATTAGATTTAAACTGTAATGGGACGACATCATGTAAATAGATAGCGATTTTTACATTCCGATAACTTTTTAATTTGTTGACTAAGGCTTGTTCAAACTCTAAAGAGTTCCAGGTAGGCAGTTGTAAAATAACAATATCTTCTGCAGAAACGGAAGCAATAATACCATCTAGCCGAGTCGATAGTTCACCGGGACTGTCCACAGTTATGGGATAGTTATAGATGCCCAGTTCATTAATTCCTAACTCTCTAGCCACTTGAGCCGTCATGTTTTGTGAAATCATTGCCGTTGATTCACTAGATTGTCCATACAAATTTGTAATATGTGTCCGCATGTCTTCCCCCTCTAAAATAACATTATAAGAATTCTAAGTAGTCCGAAAATCACCGATCCACCAATAATGATAGACATTAGTGTCCCAATGGTATTCTTTGGTTTCTTTTTATTTGATTTATGATTTCTATCACGTTCAGCTTTCATTTGCTGATCAATTCTTGTTTGAAATAGGTCTTTACTTTTATTAGACATCAAAATATCCCTCAATCTCTTTAAATATTTCGACATAATCTGATTTTGTTACTGAATTCGCTGCTAGTTTTTGACTAACAAGCAACTTACTATGAATCTCAGGATTCTCAATACTCATTTTTAATAATTGAATCATTTCATCGAGTTGCATACGTTGGAATACAAGATTCGGATACATGAACTTTTGATTATGCGTTGTTTCATCAAAACTCACTATAACCATTTGATAATCAAAAGCAGATCGAACTGCATTTACTATTTCATTACCATAATTTAAATCTAAGAGCCAACCTACTTTTTCATATAAATTTCTGATTTTCTGCATGCTAGCGTTGGGATATAATTGAACATTTTCATAACGATTCAAGTTGGTTAATTTAGTGGACATTTCTGTTAGGGCTACTACATGGATTTTTAACTGCGGTAACCTTTGAACTATTTCTTCTAAATGTAATATTTGATCAGAATTTGTCGCAATGATCGCTTCATTTATCAAGTGCTCATTCTTTTTAAATGTATAAATGTATCCCAAATCATAGATAGGAATATCACTGTCACTTGAAACAAGTACTTTAAGGTGATCAGCGTATATTTTATCTGTCACAACAATCTGTTTGGTACTTGTTGAACCAGTTAAAATCATCTGCATATTACCAGGTATTTCACCCTTCGTATCTTCTTGCCAAATTAGGGTACTTTCCTTAGTTTCCTTACTATGTAACATAACTAGGAAAGGCAGTGCTAATGTATTATAGATGATATATGAAAGATTTACATCGTGTGCTCGTAGCGTATAAATGATAAAATCTATTTCTGTTTGGAATAATTGCATTCCATGCTCTTCCATTAAGATGTAAGTCTTAGTGTGATGGTTATAAATAATCTTTTCACGACCGTTACTATCGAAATAAGTAGTCGTCATCATACGTTGATCCTTTGTTAAAACTGTCTGCTTATAACGTATCCCTTGTTTATTATAGCCATCTATCCACCGTATATTTCCATGCTCATCAAACCATTCTACACGTTCTATAACTCTACTTTCACTTATTTTTGCAAAATGGATTTGTCCTCTTTTCTTATGATAGTCAATAATTTCACCTGATTGATTTGTCGCTGATATCTCCCAAAACTCTGGGACTGCAAGCTCATTAAAATAAAGTGGTTCACCGTCTAATGGATTATCTAGCCAAAGTTGATAAATACTTTGGACATCATCAGGCAAGAAACCATCATCTTGGCAAACAAAGGTCGGATAGGAAAATCCTGCTTTTATTAATGATTGGTGAAAATCTTTACTTAGTGAACTATAATCATTTAATAAATTAATCATCTAAAAGCTCCTTTACTAGGTTTTCCCACTTTTCTTGTACTTGATCTTCTAAAAATTTTCTTGCTAAATCATAAGATGCTTGTTGCATTTGTTGAATATCATTTTCGTAAAACCGCACCAATGCATCCGATAAATGTTGAATGTGTTTTTCATTATTAAAAATATCATCAAATGGTAAAAGATAGCCATTTTCTCCATCATTGATGAAAGTGATATTCCCATAGCGAACATTGAAACCTATTATTGGTAATCCAGAACCCACAGCCTCCATAAGGGTAAGCCCAAAGCCTTCACTTGTTGAAGCACTCAAATACAATTCATACTGCTTATATATATATTTTAAGTCAGCATGTCCTTTCAATTGAATGTAATCTGAAGCATCTAATTCTTCAATTAATTTTAGCAGTTTTTGTTTGCTACCCCCTTCACCGTAAATATCAAATGTTAATTGTGGTAGCGTTTCTTTTGCTTTTGCAACTGCTTTAATTAACCAATCAATATGTTTTTCTTCAGCTAATCTAGAGGCCGTTAGGATTGCATATGGCCTACGATGAGCAGTCGGTTTCACTAATTCTTCCAAAGCACCTACTGGAATAGTAAAAATCTTAGACATTGGCTTATTGTCTCGTACAAAATGTGTGTTTAAGAGATCTTTTTGTGTTTCGGTTGCTGTAATGAAAAAGTCCATCGCTTGGCGATTAGTGAATTGATACTCGTAATAATTATTCCACAATAAGTGCTTATCCGTGGAGCTTGATTCACTAAAATGCTCTGCATGTACAACTGTTCCAACCTTTGCAGTGCCTTTATTTTCTAGAACCGCTTGTGCAATATTCGTTGCCCGGTCTATGATGACAATATCATTGGCAGTAAGATTTAGTTGACGAATAAAATAACCGATGAATTTTTCCTTACTATAAAATATTTGATTATTGATTAAGAAAATCGACTCCGATTCATCAATAATTTCTTCTAACGCCGTTGTACCATCTTGGTTAAAAAATCTGCGTTGATATACAGTAGCTTTTTTCTCATGTGGTAGATAATACTCAGAAAATACTCTTGTAAATGAATAATAGTCTTTTCTTGTTAAAATACCATTTTGAACAAATTCTACCCTTTGTAGAAAGTCGTCTTCTTCGTTTGAGAGATAACCTGTACAATAATTTTGTTCCCCAGAAAAGTACCACCGATATATTTTTCCATTACGTTCTTCATTAATAATAGGTTGACGTATAGTTTGTTTGAAATCAGTAATTGTATAGGTTGTGGCTGCAATCGGGATATCTGAAAAATATTGATAAAGCCAAATAACTTCATCATCTTGAAAGCCGATATTCTCAGATAGATGTTGGATGTTCTCTCCAGTAAACATATCCGTAAAAATAAATTTTGCAGGTATTTTAGCGCGATTTAGTAATTTTGCACGGTAAGCTTGTGCATATTCAACACCACTACTTGCCCAACCTAAACCTTTGTTAATGTTATAAATTGTCATCTAATCTCTCCTATGAGAATTGTATTATCCATTCACCTTTCTGATTTCTTTCAAAATAAGATAAGGCTAAATGTTTTACCATGTTAGTATAAATATTTTCTCTCATTCTTTTAAAAGCACGAGTTGCTTCTTTTTCGTATTCTGTCATCACATTTCTTTGGGCTACTTGGCGACTGGTTACAATCTTCTTATATTGCTCCATGTAATCCACTTGCTCTATCCAACCTTCATCTATTGATTTTAAGACCGCTTTCTGTAAAAAGACTTCTAATAAATCTGGATCTGTTATTTCCAATTGCTTAGTATGTAATTGATCTGCGAAAATTTGATGCAATAGTTGCTTCACTTCATCTAAATTCTTCAAATCAACTTGGTTAATTTCCTCTGGTAGTTGATAGGATAGATGGTCAAAAATATACCGTTTTAACCTTTCTTTTGTTAAAGGATAGTTATTTCGCAGAAAAATATCAAAAGCCTCATCCACTTTAGTCCGGATCATTTCAAAGGATAATTTCCTATCTCCGTTGATAATTTGGCTTCGGTCCTGATAAATAATTTCTCTTTGTATACGTAAACTCTCATCAAATTCCATAGACATATGTCTGTTAGATCTTCCGGCTGAGTCACTAGCATCCTGGGCTAAATCAAAAATTCTTATCAGTTTCTTTTGACTTAAAGGACGATTACCTTGGTTATACTTATCAATACTTAACTGTTGCTCACTCCATTTAGTAATTAATTGGTCTTCTAATGAGCCAAAAAATTTACTTTTTCCTGGATCTCCCTGTCTTCCAGAACGTCCTCTCAATTGTAAATCGATTCTTTTACTTTCCATCCGTTCTGTCCCAATAACATATAATCCACCAATTTCTTTAACTTTGTTTCCTAACTTAATATCAGTTCCTCTACCTGCTATTGATGTTCCAATAGTGACTGCACCAAGCTGTCCAGCTTCTTTGATAATCATTGCTTCCTTAGGCAAGTTATAAGCATTTAATACATTATGTGGAATACCAATACTTAATAAAATATCTGAATACAATTTAGACATACCACCTGAACCTGTAGCTAATAGAATTGGCTGGCCAGTGGCATGAACACTATTTACCAAATCGATTACAGCAGTTACCTTTTCTTCCAAAGTCATAAAGAATTGATCAGGTTCATCAATTCTTGCTACTGGTTTATTAGTTGGTACAACGGTCACATTCAGTCCATAGGTTTCTTGAAATTCTGCTTCCGCAACTTTTGCAGTACCACTCATTCCAGCAATTTTTGGAAATCTTTTAAATAGATTTTGATAAGTAATAGAAGCCATCGCTCGTTGGTTAGCTGTTAATTCAACCTCTTCTTTAGCTTCAAGCGCTTGGTGGTACCCAGACTGTAATTTTGTGCCTTCCATTATTCGTCCGGTTTGTTCATTTAATAACTTTACTTCCCCTTTAGAAACAATATAGTTACGATTTTTTTCATATAAAAAATTAGCTCTTAAGGCTAAGAATACATGACGGTTTAGCTCTATATTTTTGGGGTCAAATAAATTATCTATTTTAAAATATCTTTCACAAGCTCTTATGCCTTTTTTAGTTAGCCAAACATTGTCCCTATCTTCATCAAATTGATAGTCAATATTTTCATCTAATGTCCGAATAAACTGATCGGTGATAATATATAAATTTGATTGCACACGTGGCATTCCTGAAATAACTAGAGGTGTTTGAGCGCCATCCAATAACACTTCATCTATCTCATCAATAATGACATAATCTATATTTCTTAGGTATTGGTCATCTTTACTAGCAGCCAGGTTTTCAAATAAATAATCAAACCCATAGCCCGCATGCGTCGTATAAATAATATCTGCATCATAAATCGCCCTTTTTTCTAAGGCGGTCAATTTATTGTCTTTACCAGTATCTTCTATAGCATTCGAAATAGATAAACCTAACCATTGAAAAACAGGACTCATTTCTTCATAATCACGTTTACTCAAGTAATCATTCGTCGTCACAATCATAGCGCCAGCACCATTTAAAGCATTTAGATACAAGGGAAGAGTTGCTGTTAAGGTCTTCCCTTCTCCTGTTTTCATTTCGGCGATTTCTCCTTGATGGAGAACAATTCCACCGAGTACCTGAACATCATAGGGGTAGTAACCTAAAACTCTCTTATCAGCTTCTCGTACCACTGCAAAAGCTTCAGGCAATATATCATCTAAGCTTTCTCCTGCCACTAGTCGCTCTTTAAATTGTGCTGTCTTAGCTTGTAATTTCCCATCACTCAAGTCTGCCATCTCTTTAGCTAAGTGATTAATTTGCTTTAAAATAGTGACATACTTCCTACGAACAGGTTGATTTAATCGCATTTTTTCACCTACCTCCACATTGTTTTATCCTAGCAATCTTTACCCATATCCAAAGGCATATAGGTACGTTTATAGAGAGGTAACATCAAATCATCTCTATCTGCTTGTCCATTTGTTAAAGAATATAGGTTAGGTGTTATTCCTTCTTCTTTTAAATCCTTCAATATTTGCCAGATATTTATATCTTTCTTTTCAACGAATAATAAATTTACTTGCTCCAATGATGAAAATTCTTTCACCAGCTCTTTAATTTCTTTTGTAATATATGTTTCACGACACTCAATACCGGTTGCTAATATAGAAATAGCTTGGTTCGAAAATCTACTATCTTCAATCTCAGTTATCACTCTGCCTGTAACAGGCTCTCTACCAGTTATCTGTATGTTTAAAAAATCTTTGTTTAAATCAATATGTTGAAGAGTATTTCGCCATAACTTTGCATTGTCTAATGTCTGAGTTTGCTTATCTTCTTCATAAAGAATTAGTTCTCTAAATATAAAATTATCCAGTCCAGCATTAATGAGCGTAATCTTATAAAATAAACATTGTGATGGTATAGAAAATTCAATTTGATTCAAATCATAAAACATCTCTTGAATTAGATCATGATGATAATTATAGAATGCTATCTTGATTTTTAACTTTCCTTCAACATTATTTGAAACTACAGCTTGTAAAGCATAGTGATTACCTGGTACCAAAGTCGGTAATTGAATTGGTTCGCGTGTTTCTTGGTAATGAACCCGTGAGGACCATTCGTGAATAACCTTTCCAGAAGGCATTAAAGTATTCTCCCAATACAGTAATTCTGAGTCGGTGCTATAGCGAATTTGGCTACCGTATAAAAAATCTTCTTGTCTTAATTGTCCCCACTTAATGATATTGATTGGTTTCCAGTTAGACATAATTCATCTCCCATTTATCCAATACTTATATTTAACCTTTTCAATTGTGCGAAAAACCATTGGTTGATACCAGGACTATTGTCATTATGTCGACCTACTAATCCTTTACTAATAATGTTGATTTCTTTTTCGCTGAGATAGTTTAATAAATCAAAATATGCCTGGCTGTCGTAATCATCCTGCATCATATAGGCTATGGCAATGGTGCTATCTTCTGGAAATTTCGCTTTTTCTAAATATGGTACAATTTTATTGTTTAACTTTTCGTAACGCTCTTCCCCTTGGTCAATGAACTTATTAACCAAATCTAATGAAGTTTCAAAGGCTTCTGGTCGGTGTAAAGGTACGTTCCTTGCAATATCGCCTAAATTAATTAATGGCTTACCCACTACGATTGCACGTGCTTCTAATCTAGCACCATAGTAAATAGCACCGTAAGTACCCATTGATAAACCAGAAATAACTAATTGTTTAGTAGAGAATGATAACAAATCTAAATAGGTTTGAATGACATGCTCAATCTTTTGCTCATATTCTGATGAACCCACATAGAAACATCCACCTTCCAAACGTGGATCACTTATTAATAGGAACGGTTTACCTAAATTCTTCATCATCCAATAACCTTCAAAACCTTCTGCAGTTCGATAGCCAGAGAAATAAACATTTAATGGTGGTTGTAGATCTCCTGGATTAAAGTAATAAAAGAATTCGTTTCGCTGGCTATCTCGACTAACTTGCCCACCTAACAACATTTCACCATATTGTTCGCGAGATTTCCGATAGTGAAGCGGACCAACTTTAATAGTACCTTGCCCTTTTACCTCAATAGATGCTGCTAAATAGGTAAACTGTTCAACATTCACATTGATATTGTGTGCCATTTCTGTTTGTGTAAAAGTACGACGTATTACTTCGCCTGCTGAGTCAATAAAATGTAAAACTAATCTCAAATCTATTTGATTATCAGCATCGTACTCTAACCACAAATCAGTCGTTGCATCACTTCCTAATCCTATATTGTACTTCCAATAAAGCAATTGAACGTAGTCACTTTGATTAATTTCACTAATTTCAACATAGTTATTGCCATTGTAGTAGATACTACAATTATCGACATGATTTACCACAATATTTTTCACATGCAATTTCGTGCCATTTTGGCCAATAAAAAAATCTTTTTTTACTGTAGCAATTACGCTTGTAATATCCTGCATATCAATGTAATGCACGAATAAATATTTAAATATAGGAAAATGATTAATGATAGTATCAGAAAGTTCCTGATTTACTAAAATGGTGTAGGGTTCTATATATTGCTGTAGATAAGAAAAATCAAAATTTGTGCCCAATTCAGAAATAATAACGACATCAAATGATGTTATTTTTTCCTGGTGATTCTCTTCTTCATTATCTTCATTTGCGTTTAAAACAACATGTAGCTTCTCTTGCTGTACATCCACATCATCACAAACATTGATATAATACCAAATTAAACCATCTTCATTCCGTGATTCCCAACGCTCTCTACCAATTTGTAAAATATGTAGCTTTTTATCCATCTATTCAATCTCCAAGTATTTTGCCCATTTTTTCACTAGTTGTTCACTATTGTTTTCTGCAATCTTTTCTATCGCAAAAACTAACGAACGATTCCAATTTTTCAAAGTATCTAGATAATAATGAATGGCTAGTGGCAGGTCTTCAATAGACTGAATAATATAACCATTTTCTTCATGTTTTACATACGGTGTTTCTCGTTGATTGATTTGAGGGATTCCTGCACTAATGCTCGCAATTTGAGTATAAAGATGTGGGTTTTCACTTAAATCAATTACTAATCTAACAGTTGAAAATGAAGAAATGACTGTCAACTCTTCTCTTACTTGTCTGAACACAAAATATTCTTCATCTTCTGTTTCAATATTCAGTGCATTTATCTTTTCATTAAACGATTCTTCGCTGATAAATCTATTATTTAAAGTTTTCACAAATTGTACTATCTCAGAATTTTGGTCATTCTGTTCGTTATAGCTAGCAAATATCACTTGAATATCTTTATTACGTTGAATTTCTTTGAACAGCAATTCTCCAATTTTATATATTAAGTCCTTTTGAATGTTATCGATATTTACCCATATATTTAATTCTTTAACTTCTTGACTAACACCTAAATTCAATCGACTATCATATGGCGAAATTATAGCAGTTGGTACTTGATCAGTTAACGGCGCTACATTTTTTAAAATATTGTCAGAATCGGCAACAAAAAAATCAATACCTTTAACGTTCTCATAATCTATATAGGACTCATCATTATTTCTTTCAGAAAAAAATGACAAAACTTTTTTTCCTGGTATTTCATTATCTAAAAAGTATCGATTATGCTCGTTACTAGCAGCTATGACGACTACATCTTCTGCTGTAAATTCTTTGATTTTTATATTCAAAACTGCTTCTATGAGTGAGGATTTAGAAGCAAAAAATCGTTGTTTTAATTTTCCTTGTATCTTAGCATTTTCAAATATTTCAAAGGTACCCTCTTCTACAAAATATATAAATTGTTTTTCACCTAATAAATTTAGGAAAGTAGTAGATATGTGTTCACCTTGTTCATATATTTGAATACTAGATATAAAACCCCTATCATCAATAACATATCTTCTATATATAAGGCCTTCTTCAAAATGATCAATCCATAACACGTTCCCTGCTTCATTAAAGTAAATCTTTGCATACATGGCATTAGCGTTCATCGCTACAATAACATATGGTGTGGTGATAAATTGAATATCCTTAGGCCAATTTAATTCCTTATAATTAAAAGGTTGGATGGTACTCAATTTCTCTTGTTCAATTCCTTGTAACTGATCAAAAAGAGACCAGCATGAAATATTTAATAATTGTTGTCGATTTAAAAAGGTTCTTAAGTTTGGTAGATAATTTAATACTAATAAATTAGTTGACAATGATTGGGCAGCAAACATTCTACTTTGATTCACAGTATCATCAAATTCAATTTCTTTAGAAAGATATTGCCAAGGTAGCGATAATTTTTCTTGATACCATGCTGGTATAAAGTAATACATCTCCATACTCCTTTCTACAAGATTGACGCATATTGCCCTCTTATATACACAGTTTGAATCTCTTGAATAATTGTGGCTACTATTGATACCAAAATAACAACATTCGCAACCAAGGTACTTACTTCGCTTAACGAGGGTTCTAATAATCCAATAATCCAAGGTACGGTCGTTGCTATAGTCAGCCAAGTTGCACCAACGAAAGCCATTCCCCCAACCTTTTTTGTTAGATAATCGTAAGTAGGTTTGCCACTGGGTACATTAGCAATATAATCTCCAGATTTTTGTAAATCCTCAGCTAGATCTCTGGGACTAATATTAACGAAAGCAAAACCTATACCTAATCCAAATATTAAACAAGCATAAGTAATTACACCCAATGGATCACTCATCTGTAAGTGTAAAATTAAATATTGCAATACTTTATTATTGGGAATGATAAGTGTGAGCGCTTGAAATAAATATTGCGGTAAGCTCATTACTGTTAAAGCGTACATAATGGGCAATCCTCCAGCAGGATTAAGCTTTATGGGTAAATAAGAGTCATTTGCAAACTGACCACTAAGTGTTATACGGTGTAAAGGAACACGTTGTTCAGACAGTTCAACAAATATTGAGGTAATAAATATAAAAACTATCCAACAACCTAAAAATAGTAGAAACTGTAGTTGCACTTCAGAAAACATTGTGCTATCTAAATAAAATAGCTCTTTTATAAAATCAACCCATTTAAGAATAATACCCGCTAAAATAATAATAGTTGTATTACCGAATCCAAATAATGCATTTTGATTACCTAGCCATATTAAAAAAAAAGTACCTGAAACTGAAAATAAACAAGTAGCCATTAAGACTAACCAATAATTATTTAAAAAACTTATTTGTTGATTAAATTGCACATTCGATAAAATACCAAGACTTTGAATAATAGCAATAATCAGTGTAAGTATACTTTTCCATCTATCTACTATCCTAGTTGGCATTTTACGTTCATCAATGAAATCACCTAGAGTGATAAAACGCCATAAAATCATCATAGACATGTATGGACCAATACCTAAAACAAAAACAGAAAGACTAGCTATATCTCCTCCTGTAGCCATACTAATTGCCTCAAAAAAATGAGAATTATTTACTGACTGTTCTACATCTACTAAAGGTAATGGAATATTCCTTCCTATAATAAAGATGGTTAAAATGATTAAAGTAAAAGTTATTCGAGTACTTAGCATACCCTGATTGATTGTGTGTCTTTTATTATTCATTAAAAACTTCCTCTATAGAATATTTGCTAATCTCTTTCTTTCTCCAATTATTAAAAAGAAAATAACTCATTATATATTTTACTAGAAATTATTCGAAATCGAATGTCAGTTTCTCGTTTGAAACACTTTGAAATGAAATCATTCTTATAGTTTTATTTAAGTAATTTATATTTCATCAAATTAACAAAAATTATGGCTCTACAATATATAGGACTGATGACTTTTTATCATCAGTCCTATTGGATAAAGAGCCAAAATGATAATTCATCACAGTAAAAAAGTGCTAGAGACTATCTTTCAATATTCTCTAGCACTTTTAATATACTTAAGCAGCTTTTATCATTTTTCAATCTTTGAAACTAAAAACCTTTACGGAAATAACTTATTTTTCATCTTTTTTCTTTTTAGTAAATAAACCGCCCAATCCGAGTGCTGTTAATAATGCACCAATATTTGAAAAACCATTAAACATTGATCCAGTATTCGGTAATACTCCACTCGTATCAAGTAAGTCATCAGCTTCATTTTCTGCACGATGGATTTCAGATTCAATCGCTTCTTCAAGTGATTCGGATGCACTCATTGAAGTTAATTCAGACGTAGACAATGACTCTGAAGGAGCTTCTGAAATTGACTCAGATTCACTCACTGATGCGCTTGTTGATGGTAATTCTGAATCACTTAATGATGCTGACTCAGTCGCACTTACTGATCCTGATTCAGATGCACTTATTGAAGCAGACTCAGATGGACTTACTGATGCTGATTCAGACGAGCTTACTGACGCTGATTCAGATTCGCTTACTGAAGATGACTCAGATGCACTTGTTGATACTGACTCAGACGCACTTACTGAAGCAGATTCAGATGCGCTTGTTGATGCTGACTCAGATGGACTTACTGACGCTGATTCAGATGCGCTTACTGATACTGACTCAGATGCGCTTACTGACGCAGATTCA
>NZ_KV786990.1:0-10020 GCF_001806975.1 Aerococcus sp. HMSC10H05 | reverse complement strand
CCCACCAACACTATTTATCATAGAACCGAAATCTGTTAAATAGTAGTAAAAAGACGATTATAGGGACTTTTAACTTGAATAAAATACTTATTTTTCAAATAATAATTGTTACATACAATGTCACAATTATAACTTATTAAAATATGCAATGATTTATGAAAGTGCTGTAAAAGTTATCATAATAGGAAAAATGTTGATTTGTAATAATTGAGACGAAAATATTAAAAATTACAAAACATTTCACTCCATTTAAAGCCCCTTAACGAATGGGGTTATAGGGTTTCCTTTTGAATCCACACCGTGTAGTATATTGCATGTAGTCGAAACAGTGGCTAAATAAATAGCTTAGTAATAGCTAAATAAATAAGGAGTTTTATTTAACATGAAATTTAACAAAATGATTCTAGGAACAACATTTGCATTGTCAGCATTATTTGCGACAGCAGGATTTAACACTGAAGAAGCGAAAGCAGCAGAATGGACTGCACGTAGTGTCGAAGAAGTTTCAGCTGATATGCAAGCAATTGATGAATCAACTTCTGAGTATACAGTAGTATATGGCGATACTTTATCAGTAATCGCTAGTGCAGCAGGTGTTGACGTGAATACACTAGTACAAATCAATGAAATTGAAAATGCCAATTTAATTTTCCCATCTAATTCTATTTCATTTACTAAAAATGATGAAGGTGAGGTTAATGAAGTTGTTATTGAAGATACAAACAATAAAAAAGATACTTATAAAGTAGAAGAAGAAACTGTTGAGAAAACTGAAACAGTTGAAGAAGCAAGTGTTGAACCAGTTGCATTTGAAGTAGAAGAAACGGAAGAAGTAGCATCTGTAGAAACAGCTTCTTATGAAGCAAAAGAAACAACTCAAGCAGTATCTACAACTTCAACATCTTCATATTCAGCAGCTTCAGAGATTCCTTACCAGGTATTACAAGTAGTTGAGAGCGAAGCGGGTCCAAGCTATTCTGAAAAAGCAGCAGTATTTTCAGTAATTGTTAACCGTGCAAATTCAGGCAATTGGGGTGGTACTTCATTCTTATCAGTAGTTAACGCACCAGGCCAATTTGAAGTTGTTTCAAATGGTATGGCTGCAGGAGCAACAGTTTCTGATGAAACTTACCGAGCTGTAAATGATGTATTAACAAATGGTGTAACGACATCAGCTGAATCATTCCGTGCTTCAGGCGATGGTGTGACTAACGTATTCTTCTAATAAAAAATAAAATACAATAGACGGAAAAATCGGGAGATTCTCCCGGTTTTTTTATTATTTTTCATAAGATTAATAGTAAAAAATATTTGTTCGTTTAAATTTCAATAGAATAATAAAAATACACAATGTGAAGAGATAAAAGAGAGTATAAATATCTAAAAGAGAGATGATGAATAAATTTATAATATAAAGACACAAAAAAAGCTGCTGTTCATAGAAACAACAACTTAATAAATTCTTCATTTGAACACGCCTAGAGGGAATCGAACCCCCATTATAAGAACCGGAATCTTATGTGATATCCATTACACTATAGGCGCAAATGGTCTTAAGATCAACATTAACCATAACAGAATTATTATAGCCTAGTTTTCAGATGAATACAAGTGAACTTTAAATATAGAAATGCAGCAAAGCTACTATTATAAATGCGGTATTAGGGCACCTTAGAGCACTAAATTAACGCTTATGAGCTAATGAGCTTTTGAGTTTGCCTGTTGGGTAAGAAGATAAGTGTATGCTAGAATAATTACGTAAATTAATGGAGTTTTATTTGTTGACCAATTTTGACCATAAAGGTATAATACATATATACAAGTTTAAAAGGAGGATATTTAAATGAATTTAGTACCTACAGTTATTGAACAATCATCTCGCGGTGAACGTGCTTACGATATATACTCTCGCTTATTAAAAGACCGTATTATTATGTTGAGTGGAGAGGTAAATGATGACCTAGCTAACTCAATTATTGCACAATTATTATTCCTAGATGCACAAGATCCAGATAAAGATATCTACCTATACATCAATTCACCAGGTGGATCAATCACTTCTGGTATGGCGATTTACGATACAATGCAATTTGTACATGCTGATGTACAAACAATTATTATGGGGATGGCAGCATCAATGGGCTCATTCCTAGCAGCGGCAGGAACTAAGGGTAAACGATATGCATTACCGAATGCTGAAATCTTAATTCACCAACCATTAGGTGGCGCACAAGGACAGGCAACTGAAATTGAAATTGCAGCACGCCACATCTTAAAAACTAAGGAAAAAATGAATCGCTTGTATTCTGAAATGACTGGTCAACCAGTTGAAGTAATCGAACGTGATACAGACCGTGATAATTGGTTAACGGCTGATGAAGCTTTAGAGTACGGTTTATTAGACCAAATCATGACTAAAAACGATGAACTTGAAAAATAAACTTTCAATTAAATGGAAAAGGAAGTGGGGCTAGTACCTACTTCTTTTTTGTTATATTTGGATTACTTCCTTTCATAAAAAGAAGATAGGTTATCAGTAATTATTATATTGATTATGGGACCTGACAATAAAAGTCTTCAAAAGCTTGCAAGCGGATAAATTTATTGGTATCATAATCGTGTAAAGAGGTTTGGTTCTTTGGAATCTTATTTTTTTACTGCAAGGTGGTCAAAAAAAGACATCCCGGACTAAATAAGTCCAACTCTTTTTTACTCTGTGTATTTGTACTAGGAAAGTGGGGACTATGGACGAATTATTTAAAAGTATTACCGAAGTAGTTCCAGAAGTTCAAAAGAACTATTTTGATAGAATCTCAGTTTTACAAAGGATTTTCAAAGATGGTCCTATTGGTCGTAAGGGACTAGCTGAAAAGCTAGGAATCACGGAAAGACCATTACGTACAATTACAGATGTTTTGAAACAACAAAATCTCATTGAATCATCTCCTGCTGGTATGACTATTACTTCAAAAGGAGAAAGAGCAATTGCTACAGGTCAAGAGTTGTGGCGTGATACAAATGAAATTCACCTACAAGAACAGTACTTGGCTGATGTGCTCAACATAGCAGATGCTCGAATTGTTTCAGGAGACATAGATCAAGATCAACATATATTGTTTGAAATGGGTCTACAAGTTTCAAAATACTTGGACAAAAAACTGCCTAGCGGTAATCATACGATTGCTGTTACGGGTGGTTCGACTATGCTAGAGGTTAGCGAACATGTTCAATTAGCGCCTTCAGCTGACAAACACTTTACCGTGGTTGCAGCTAGAGGAGGAATAGGAGATGCTTCAGCAACTCAAGCTAATACGATTAGTGATATTTTAGCTCAAAAATTGCATGGACATAACATTTCTTTATACGCACCTGAGAACCTATCTGAGGTTGCAAATATGGCTTTAATGAATGATCCAGTAATTCAATCAACTTTAAAACGATTAAAAGAGGCTAACATTTTGCTTTTCAGTGTTGGTAATGCTAAAATTATGGCAAAGCGTAGGGGACTTGATTCAGAGAGTTCTTCTAAGATTAAGAGTAACCACGCTGTAGGGGAAGTGTTTGGGTGTTTCTTCGATAAAGAAGGTAAAATTGTTCACCGAATCCCTAGAATAGGTCTTCAACTAGAAGACTTGGCAGAGATCGATTTGCCAATTCTTATCGCTGGAGGCAGTGTAAAAGCAGAAGCAATAAAAGCTTTTGCAAAACTCGCACCTAAGCAGTTAGTCATTATAACTGATCAAGGTGCCTCAAATATGGTTTTAAATGGGGAATCCCATTAAAATAATTTTGTATTCCATTAAGGAGGAATTTTGTAGTATGGCAATTAAATTAGCAATTAACGGTTTTGGTCGTATCGGTCGTTTAACTTTACGTCGTATCTGGGAAGAAAATGAATCAAATGTAGAAATCGTGGCAATCAACGATTTAACAGACAACGAATTCTTAGCTTACCTATTAAAATATGATACTGCTCATGGTACTTTCAACCACGATATCGAAACTACAGAAAATGGTATTTCTATCGATGGTAAAGAAATCACAGTATACTCTGAACGTGATGCAAACGATTTACCTTGGGGTGACTTAGGTGTTGATATCGTTCTAGAATGTACTGGTTTCTACGCTACAAAAGAAAAATCTCAAGCACACATCAATGCTGGTGCTAAAAAAGTTATCATCTCAGCTCCTGCTGATGCTGAAACTAAAACAATTGTTTACGGTGTAAATGAAGATATCATTGACGCTGAAGACACAATTATCTCAGGTGCTTCATGTACTACTAACTGTTTAGCTCCTGTAGTTAACGTGTTAGAAAAAGAATTTGGTATCAAACATGGTTTAATGTCAACAATCCATGCTTACACTTCTACACAATCATTACAAGATGCACCAAACGGTAAAAAAGGTAACTTCCGTAATGGTCGTGCTGCTGCAGAAAACGCTATTCCAGCATCTACTGGTGCAGCTAAAGCTGTAGGTCGCGTTATCCCTTCTGTTAACGGTAAAGTTGATGGTACTGCTATCCGTATTCCAATCGTTACTGGTTCAATGACTGAATTCTACTCAGTTTTAGACAAAGAAGTAACAGCTGAAGAAGTAAATGCTGCTATGGAAAAATATGCTAATCCATCATTCTTATACAACACTGATGAAATTGTATCTTCTGATATCGTTGGTGTTCCAGCTGGTTCAATCTTCGACGCAACTCAAACTAAAGTTATCGAATCTGAAGATGGCCAATTAGTTAAAACTGTTGCATGGTACGACAACGAAGCTGGTTTCGTTTCTCAATTCGTACGCTTAATCGAATTCTTTGCTGCTAAACAATAATTAGTTGTTTAAAAGTAAAATCAGTTGAATTTGGGCGGGAAGCTTCGCGCTTCCTGCCCTTTTTTATTGATTAACAACTTAAGATAAGGAGTGCTATTTTAATGGCTAAGAAAACTGTAAAAGATATTGATTTAAAAGGTAAAGTTGTTCTAGAACGTGCTGACTTTAACGTTCCAATGGACAAAGACCTAAATATTACTGATGACAACCGTATTGTTCAAGCTTTACCAACTATTGAGTATATTCTTGAGCAAGGTGGACGTTTAGTATTATTCTCTCATCTTGGTAAAGTAAAAACTGAAGAAGATAAAGCTTCTAAATCTTTACGCCCGGTTGCAGAACGTTTATCTGAAAAATTAGGTAGAGAAGTTACTTTTGTAGCACAAACTCGTGGTCAAGAATTAGAAGATGCGATTGCCAATCTAAAAGATGGTGAAGTCTTAATGTTCGAAAACACTCGTTTCGAAGATGTAGACGGTAAAAAGGAAAGCAAGAATGATCCGGAATTAGGTAAATACTGGGCTTCATTAGGAGATGTATTCGTTAATGATGCATTCGGTACTGCTCACCGTGAGCATGCATCTAATGTTGGCATTTCAAATAATATCGAGGCTGTTGCTGGTTTCTTAATGGAGAAAGAAATTCAGTTCTTAGGCGATGCAGTTAATGAGCCAAAACGACCATTCGTTGCAATCTTAGGTGGCGCGAAAGTTTCTGATAAAATTAGTGTAATTGAATCATTACTAAATAAAGCTGATAAAGTTTTAATCGGTGGTGGTATGGCTTATACCTTCATGAAAGCTCAAGGTTACGAAGTTGGTGGTTCTCTATTAGAAGAAGACAAGATTCCATTAGCGAAAGACTTAATGGCACGTGCTGGTGATCGTTTAGTATTACCTGTTGACTTTGTTGTTGCAGATGCTTTTGATAATGATGCAAATACTGACGTTGTTGACGCAGATGGTATCCCATCAGATTGGCAATCATTAGATGTAGGTCCTAAAACTGTTGAATACTATGCATCACAAGTTGCTGATGCTAAAACGGTTGTTTGGAATGGCCCAATGGGTGTATTCGAAATGCCAAGCTTTGCTAAAGGTACAAATGGTGTTGGTGAAGCTATCGCTAATTTAACAGATGCTACTACTATCATCGGTGGTGGAGATTCAGCGGCTGCTGCATACCAATTAGGATTAGCCGATAAGTTCTCACACATTTCTACTGGTGGTGGGGCATCATTAGAATTCTTAGAAGGTAAAGAATTACCTGGTATCGCTGCAATTGCGAACAAATAATTGACGTAAATAAATTGAGTAAAACTTTTCGTAAAGGAGTTTTTAATATATGCGTAAGACATTAATCGCTGGTAACTGGAAAATGAATAAAACCGCTGCTGAGGCTCATGAATTCATTGCTGCACTTAAGGAAGGTTTTCCTAAAACAGAAGCTGAAACTTTAATCGCATCACCTGCAATCTACATTGAGAAATTGATTGAAGAAGTAGAAGGTACTAACATTCAAATCGGTGCACAAAATGTACACTTTGAAGATGAAGGTGCTTTCACTGGTGAAATTTCTCCACTTGCTTTAGAAGCGTTGGGTGTACCGTACGTTATTATCGGACATTCAGAGCGTCGTGAATTATTTGGCGAAACTGATGAAGATGTGCGTAAAAAAGCAGCAAGCATTTTTAGCCACAACATGACACCAATTATTTGCTGCGGTGAAACATTAGAAACTCGTGAAGCTGGGCAAGAAAAAGAATGGGTTAGCGGACAAATTCGTGCTGCTCTAGAAGGTTTAACTGCTGATCAGATCGCTCAAGCTGTCATTGCATATGAACCAATTTGGGCAATCGGTACTGGTAAAACTGCTTCTGCTGAGGATGCTCAAGACATGTCAGCGCACATTCGTGATTTATTATTCGAAATCGCTGGTAAAGAAGCCGCTGACCAAACACGTATTTTATATGGTGGTTCTGTAAAACCTGGAAATATTGCTGAATTACTTGACAAAGAGGATGTTGACGGTGCGCTCGTAGGAGGAGCTAGTCTTGATGTTACTTCTTACATCGCATTATTAAATGGAGGTAAATAACACATGTCTAAATCACCCGTAGCTATTATTATCTTAGATGGATTCGGTTGGAGAGAAGAATCATATGGTAATGCTGTAGCACAAGCAAATAAACCAAACTTTGACCGTTACTGGAATGAATTTCCACACGCTACAATGAAAGCGTCTGGGTTAGACGTAGGGCTACCTGATGGACAAATGGGTAACTCTGAAGTTGGCCATACAAATATTGGTGCTGGCCGTATTGTATACCAAAGCCTAACTCGAATTGACAAAGCTATAGAAGATGGAGAGTTTGCTGAAAATGAAGCATTGAATGGTGCTTATTCTCACGTAACTGATAACCAATCTGCTTTGCATATCTTTGGATTATTATCTGATGGTGGGGTACATAGCCACTTACGTCATATTGAAGCATTGATTAAAGATGCTAAAGCTAAAGGTGTTAAAAAATTATACCTTCATGCTTTCCTAGACGGACGTGATGTTGATCCACATGCAGCGCCAGGATACATTGAATCGCTTGAAAAAGTAATGGCTGAAGAGAACTTAGGTCAAATTGCTTCAGTTTCAGGACGTTACTATGCTATGGACCGTGATAATCGCTGGGAACGTGTACAAAAGGCTTACGATGTCATCTTTAATGCTAAAGGCGAAACTGGTGAAGACGCAATTGAAGTTGTTAAAGCTAACTATGCTGAAGATGTAACTGATGAGTTCGTAGTGCCTACTTTAATTGTTGATGCTAATGGCAAACCAGTAGGCCAGGTAGAAGATAATGATGCAATTATCTTTGCAAACTTCCGCCCAGACCGTGCTATCCAACTTTCAGATGCTGTAACTGCAAATGAGTGGGACAACTTTGATCGTGGTAATGTGCCAACAAATGTGAAATTTGTATCTATGACTAAATATAAAGATACAATTCCTGCTGATATTGCATTCAAACCAATTGCATTGAAAAATGTACTAGGGCAAGTGTTATCTGATAACGGTCTAAACCAATTACGTATTGCTGAAACTGAAAAATATCCACACGTAACATTCTTTATGAATGGTGGAACAAACGATGAGTTTGAAGGCGAGAAACGTATATTGATCAATTCACCTAAAGTTGCGACTTACGATTTGAAACCGGAAATGTCTGCTTATGAAGTAACAGATGCATTAGTTGATGAGATTGAAAATGATCGTCAAGATGCAATTATCTTAAACTTTGCTAACCCAGATATGGTAGGTCACTCAGGTATGTTAGAACCTACTATTAAAGCAATTGAAGCTGTTGATGAATGTTTAGGTCGTGTAGTTGATGCCTTATTAGCTAAAAACGGAAAAGCAATAATCTTTGCTGACCACGGAAATGCGGAAACAGAATTAAACGAAGATGGTTCACCTAATACCGCGCATACAACAGTACCTGTGCCACTAATTGTGACTGAAAAAGGTATTGAATTACGTACAGATGGTCGCCTAGCTGACGTTGCACCAACAATGTTAGATTTATTAAATATTGATCAACCAGCTGAAATGACTGGAGAAAGCTTAATTAAGCACTAAACAATGAATATCTATACCTACTCATTAGTGGGTATGGTATAATATGAATGTAACAAATTTAAAAATTATTTTGAATTTAAAGGAGAGAAATTATGTCTGTAATTACTGATATTTATGCACGCGAAGTCTTGGACTCACGTGGTAACCCTACCGTAGAAGCTGAAGTTTACACTGAAGCTGGAGGATTTGGTCGCGGAATCGTTCCTTCAGGTGCTTCAACTGGTGAACACGAAGCTGTTGAATTACGTGACGGTGATAAAGAACGTTACTTAGGTAAAGGTGTTCAAAACGCTGTAAACAACGTGAACAATGCTATCGCGGATGCAATTATCGGACTTGACGTAACTGATCAAATCGGTATTGATGCTGCTATGATTGAATTAGATGGTACAGCAAACAAAGGTAAATTGGGTGCTAACGCTATCTTGGCAGTTTCAATTGCTGCTGCTCGCGCTGCTGCGGATGAATTAAACATCCCGTTATACAACTACTTAGGTGGTTTCAATGCAAAAGTATTACCAACACCAATGATGAATATTGTTAACGGTGGTTCTCACTCTGATGCACCTATCGCTTTCCAAGAATTTATGATTATTCCAGCTGGTGCTTCTTCATTCAAAGAAGCTTTACGTTGGGGTGCTGAAACATTCCACGCATTGAAAAAAATCTTATCTGATCGTGGTTTAGAGACTGCTGTTGGTGATGAAGGTGGATTTGCGCCTCGTTTTGAGGGAACAGAAGATGCTGTTGAAACTATTATTCAAGCAATTGAAGCTGCTGGTTACAAACCAGGTGAAGACATGTTCTTAGGTTTCGACTGTGCTTCTTCAGAATTCTACGAAGATGGCGTATACAACTACGCTAAATTCGAAGGTGAAGGCGGAGCTAAACGTAACGCTGAAGAACAAGTTGCTTTCTTAGAAGAATTAGTTGCTAAATACCCAATCATTACTATCGAAGATGGTATGGACGAAAATGACTGGGATGGATGGGCATTACTAACTGAAAAATTAGGTGAAAAAGTACAATTAGTTGGTGACGACTTATTCGTAACAAACACTGAAATTTTAGAACGCGGTATTACTAACCACGTTGGTAACTCAATCTTAATTAAAGTTAACCAAATTGGTACTTTAACTGAGACATTCAACGCTATTGAAATGGCTAAACGTGCAAACTACACAGCCGTAGTATCTCACCGCTCTGGTGAAACAGAAGATTCAACAATCTCTGATATCGCTGTAGCAACTAATGCTGGTCAAATCAAAACTGGTTCATTATCACGTACTGACCGTATGGCAAAATACAACCAATTATTACGTATCGAAGATGAATTAGGCGAATTAGCTGAATACCAAGGGCTAAACGCTTTCTACAACTTAGAAAACAAATAATTTAAATTAGCTTATCACTTTTGAATATTCAGACAGTTAACATCTAAGCACAGGTACACGAGTATCTGTGCTTTTTTATTTGGTTCTGTGTTGCATAAATTGAATCAATACCGACTGCAAGAACTTACGGTTCTGTGTCAAATAGTGTTGGTGACCAAAA
>NZ_KV786989.1:26240-62705 GCF_001806975.1 Aerococcus sp. HMSC10H05 | reverse complement strand
CCTAAGAATTTCCCACCAACACTATTTATCATGAAACTGAATACTGTTGTAGAACCATCATATTAAAATAATTGTTATTTTACGGTGCATCTGTGAGTGTCCACTTTATAGTAGTTGTATAGGGTTTGTAGTACTCAACATTTTGTTCGATTGGATTTAATTGTAATAATAAACCACTATCTTTATTCCAGGTTAGGAAAGTTTCATTTGGTCCATTTTTATCTTGTTGGTAGATCAGTACTTCTTCGGTGAAAGAAGCAGATTTTCCATTTTCCTTAAATACTAGACCGTTCTCAATAGTATCTCCGTTAGCTGTTGATAGTGGTGTTGTCTCCTTAGCGGTAAGTTTCCAAGCTGTCCCCTTCGTATTGATAACTTTTATTTGCCAATTTGGATCTTCTCTTGGGATGGTCATTAATGTATCCTCTGTAGCTACTTGTTTGAATTTCAATTGGTCAGGCACGTTGAATGAAAGACGGTTCCCTTGAACAGTGATTATCATATCCTCACTTGTATGACCGTAATTATCAGATACCGTAACGATTATTTCTGAACCAACTTTATATGGGGCAAACTTACCTAAATCTATATGAAATTTACCAGTTGCTTCATTAACGGTCGTACGTCATTTGTTGTTGAAAGAATCAGATGCTGTTACGGTAAGTCTTGGCTCTGCCGTTCCCCTTAAAGTCACAACAGTATCGGTTAATTTGTCTACTGTTGGTTGATCGATACCAGTAATAGGGGATATGGATATTTTTTAAAGCTAGAAAGGCTATGTGTGGCTAAGAAAGACGTTAAATCTTGTCCATGGAAATGACTATTGTCTGAATGAGCACGCGAAGAGTTAGCATCCAAAGCAATAGTATTTTTATTATCTTGTACAAAACCTATACTAGCTTGATAAATTCTTGGAAAGCTGACAGTGTTACCTGCAGAGTCTTCGAGTGCTAATTTATTGCCATCTGGAAAGAATTCTAGCGTACCTTCCATCGAGATTAGGGGACCTGGCGTTCGTCTACGATTGTTTTCAATATTTAAGCTAGCACCCTCAGATAGCTTAATAGAAGATTGCTCACTGGATAAGTGAATAAGTGGTTGCCTATCAATTGTTCGACCACCTCCTGCAATCGCCTTCAACTTAGCGTTAAATAAGCAAATGTGGATGGAACTGGTGAAGAAAATAAGAGTGTCACTTTAACAGTTCCAGCAGCTGTAGCCACTGAAGGAAAACATAAAGGGCCAACTACTTGGACTTTATATAATACACCAGATGGAACCGAACAAGAGCCATTGAATGATTCACAATCATCTTGATCGTTAAGTTAAAGTGTTAGGAAGGTTCATATTTTGAAAAGTATAAATAACATATTATTATTTCTTCATTTTTTTAACGAAGAATGTAGAGGCAACCGAAGGTGAAAGTGTTGGGTATTCGGTACAGGCAATACTACCTGATGCACAACGTGATACAGGAGCGACTTATTTTGACTTGTTGGTAGAACCGAAATAGATTTTGGTGATGTAGATATTGAAGCTGAGGTCTATAAAGAAAACCAACCTGATGAAGTGTTTAAAACGGCTTCGATTGAAAGTGGGCAATTTGCCCCTAACTCTACTCTGGAATTTGTGATTGATTGAGAAAATCAATACTTAGAACTAGGCGATTATCTCTTAAAGTTGACCGCAATTGATGGAAATCAGAAATGGACCTGGGACGAACCTTTCACAATTACCGATGAACAAGGAAAAATCTCTGAGGATGCAGTTGAACTGGAAGAGAATACCTGGTTAACACCGCAATTATTTATCGGTGTTGTAGTGGTATTATTGATCATCATTGTAGTATTATTATATACAAATAGAAATAAATCATAATAAGAACGTAAAGTCCCCCTTAAAGTTAGACTAAAAACCTAACTTTAAGGGGGCTCTACACATTTACCAATAATGAACTAGAGTCTGTTGCACTACCGGTCCACACAGCTACTAAAGAAGATGATGAAGTACGAAGTTTTGACGAATCTGGATACTTTTAATAAGACATCTTCACGATGTCTTATTAAAATTTATAGTCGGTAGCAAAAGAACGAAGTGAATATGCTTCACAATGTATATACAAAGTGATACAATAATTTAAAAGAGATAAGGAGTGTTGCATATGCCTTTAACAGTAAGCAAGTGGGGAAATAGTTCTGCTATACGATTACCTAAACAGCTTGTAGAAGAAATGGACTTATCAATTAACGATCAGTTAGATTACCATATATCTGGCAATCAATTAATTATAGAAAGAAGAACTGAAGTACCCTATCTAACAGTCGATGACCTATTCAAAGATTATGATGGTGAGCCAGTTAATGTGAAACCAGTATTATTCGAAAGTATAGGAAAAGAACAATGGTAAAAGTGAAGCAAGGTTCTATTATTAAAATTAATTTAGACCCCAAGCAAGGTCATGAACAACAAGGGTATAGGCCTTATATTTGTTTGAGTCATGGCGTTGTAACTAAGTATTCGAATATCGCTATTTTTGCACCAGTTAGTAACACGAAAAGGGATTATCCATTTTATGTTCAATTAGAGGATACAAAAACGATAGGCAAAGTTATGCTAGACCAATTAGTTACAATTGACTTTAATGCAAGAGACTATCGATATGTAGAAGATGTACCTGAAGACTTGTTAATAGATTTACTAGCAAGAGTAAACGTAATATTTCGGAAAGAATAAATGATGATGATATTAAAAAAATCCTCTGAAGGAGACACCCTTATAAGGAACCCTAAAAGTTAGACTAATTTTATGAGAGTTGACGAATTGGTCAGCTCTCTTCTTTTTATAATAGTTGTACTTAATTTCTGTTGGCCACTTTACTTCTTATAAATTTAAAGTTGTTGTCTTTTACTATATATATTGAAAAATGATGGGACTGATTCGAGACGCTTCTTGAAAGAATGCCTAAAATGACTTTAATTCATTACTCAGATAAGAGTTATTGATTAATTCAAGATACCCTATGTTTTTTTTTGCCCTGCACTTCCCTATGTACCATCACTCTACCAACAAAATATCATTGTACTGAATAAATTACGTTTAGATGATATAAATGCTTATTTGATAAGTAATACTGTATCAATACGAAAAGGGCTATCTTTCTAGCTATATTTAAGACTATAATGTAAGGGGGTTACAAGAGCTACATAGCCATAATAATAACACTATGATTGCGAGTAAGTTTATACCTATATCTTCGAAACTTGGGAAGCTTGTCTTAATATGAATAGTCAAACTGCTTAGCTACTATTTTTGACCATAACGCCATTTCAAAATTTCGTTTCATATCCACGATTATGAAGAGAAAAAGTGCAAAGCGTATGTTATTGTTATGTTGTATTTTTAGACAGTTTAAATTTTTATGGGATATCTGCATGTTTGTTGAAATATCGCATATGCTTGTGGGTTTTATTGATTGGAAGATCGATAGCTGTTGGTGAGTGGCGTCTATATTTATAAGGGAATTTTGGTGGAGAAAATGAATAAAGTAGCAATTATCGGTGCAACGAATATGATAGGGCGTCAGGCGGTAGAACAATTTTCTATGGCGGGCTATGAAGTGATCGCTGTACATGATGAAGATGTTGTGGTACCAGATTTACCTGGTGTGGAATATATTTTTATTCAACTGGGGGATACAGCGATGATTGAAGATATCTTGGAGCAATCGCGGATAGTGATATTGCAGGTAATTACAGAAGTTTGTGATATGCAAAAACTTATCCATCATGAGGAACACTTATTGAATATTATTGATATCTGTGAAGACCTACCAATAGATGAGTTTTGCTATACGGTAGCGAGTGCTGAACATCCAGATGAAATTGATTTTGAAATGAAGCAAGTACAAAAGCGGTTAAAAGTATATATTGAGGATGCTGACTTAAATCAACAACCTCTCGATATGTTTAAATATGAAGACCAATTTAATGAAATCATTCAAAGGGATACTGCCTCACTTGCTAAGAAACATAATAATACGATTATGTTTGATTTTGGAAAATAATACTTTACTTTTCATCCGGTAAGTCCCCTGTGGTAAGATAAGACAAAAGGAAAATGCTTAACAAAATGGGGAATGCAGATGAAAGGAAATAATGTTGTGCGACTTTTGGGCTTTCTTGCTGGTATCAGCATTGCTATTGGGTTAGTTTGTTTGATCACCATTAGTAACCTCATTGTTGATGAGGAACCGAAAGTATCAGATATTATTGTTGTGCCAGAAGGGGCTAGTGAGCGGGCTGGTGAAGCAGTTGATTTGCTTAAAGCCGGTTATTCACGTTCAGGAAAAATTATCGTAAGTCCACTAACCCAGTCAAATTATGATTTTTACGTGGGGGCAGGTGCACCAAGTGATGCTTTAATTAACGAAGCAAATGCGACGTCTACCTATACCAACGCACGAAATACCTTGAAGATGATGGAAGAAATGGGTTATAATTCAGCCATCATTACGTCATCTGACTACCATATGTTACGGACCAAAATGATTTATGAACGCCAAAATCGCCATTACGACTTTGATTTAACTTATGTCGCGACCTACCATGATGTTGATGGCGAGGAAGTGACTTGGTGGCAAGCCAATCGTCAAGCCGGTTTTAAAGAAATTAAGAAATTTTGGGGCTACATGTTCTTTTTATACCATTGGGTAGATGAAGACTAGTTAGTCAACAGCAAGTCATCCGGATAGGGTGGCTTTTTTCATAGTCTTCAATTCTCAAAATAAGTGCAATATCTAAAAAGAAAAAATCTGTCTAGTAAATCGATTTTAAATTATTATACTGAATAGTCTTTAACTAACGCCTTCCGCCATCTCATTTCGGTTATGTTTGTGGTTATGCTAAAATATAGTCATCATATGAGTAAAGGGGTTTAATGATGAAGTTAATTTCATGGAATATTGATTCTTTAAATGCGGCCTTAACTGGTGCGTCTCCACGCGCAGAACTATCACGTGAGGTTTTAAAGATGATTCGTGAACATCAACCAGATGTGATTGCGATTCAAGAAACGAAATTATCGGCGAAGGGACCTACGAAAAAGCACCTTGAGATAATGACAGCGAATGTGCCGGATTATGAGATTCAGTGGGTGTCTAGTGTTGAGCCTGCCCGTAAAGGTTATGCTGGTACCATGTTCTTGTACAAGAAAGACTATACGCCAGAAGTCACTTTCCCACAAATTGGGGCACCGACGACGATGGATTACGAAGGTCGTATGATTACATTAGAGTTTCCTGATTTCTATGTGACCAATGTCTATACACCAAATGCAGGATCTGCTTTAGCACGTTTAGAAGACCGACAAGTTTGGGATGTGCAATATGCAGATTATTTGGCAGACTTAGATGCGAAGAAACCTGTATTGGCTTGTGGTGACTTTAATGTTGCCCATACAGAAATTGACTTGGCACACCCTAAAAATAATCATTTTTCAGCTGGTTTTACCGATGAAGAACGTGCGGGCTTCACCAACTTATTAAACCGCGGCTTCACCGATACTTTCCGTCTGATCCACGGTGATGTTGAAGGGGTTTATACTTGGTGGGCACAACGTGTGAAAACAAGTAAAATCAACAATTCTGGATGGAGAATTGATTATTGGCTAGTGAGTGACCGGATTGCGGATAAAGTCCAAAAATCTGAAATGTTGGATTCTGGTACCCGACAAGACCATACACCGATTTTGTTAGAAATCGATATCTAATGACATAGTTGAAATAATGATTAGGCTGAGCGAGTGATAGCTCAGCCTTTTTTCAATACCCATAATGCATAAAGGGTTTGCTTAATGCACTTGGTTCATCCCTCTTTGAATTCTCCGTATCTTATTCTGGGTGCTTTTATTCGCGATTTTCATTAATTTGTCGGCCCCAAAGAGATAGTGAAGTATATTGATGAAAAGTTGGTAAACAGTATCTAGCTGCCCGAAGTTTTCGTAAGCTTTAATAGGTTGGTAATCCGATTCACTCACCAAATATTGTTCATTCTCTAGTGGGTGGTTAGTAAAATGTTGCCGGTGATTGAATAAATTCAATTGACTATAAAAGGCCATTTGATTAAAGAAATGAAGTTGCTGTTTTCGGAAGGTAGCGTAAATAGCCATTTTTTCGCTTAAATATCTACACTTTAGTTGGATTTTATACTTAAAGTGGTTGTCTACTTCAATCCAGGTATTCTTCTTGCACTGGGCGTCTGCATAGTATATTTGGATATTATGTAAGGCTAAGATATGGTTGACATCTTGTTGGTCATCAAAGCGTTGGAAGGCGAACTTACCTAAGGTAACGGGTAACCGCTTATAACTATCTAAGATATGCCCATGGGATTGATTAAAATAAGTAGCGAGAAAACCGTATTGGTCGTGCCAGTTTCTTAACAGACTCATAGGATCTAACTCACTGATACCAAAACTTTGATCTGTAAAGAGAATAATCGTCTTAAAGGGGAGGTTAAATTCAGATACATTGTATAATAGCGACATATTTTGGAGTAATTGATTAAATTGACGGGGCTCACCAAAGGTTGCTTTTTCAATTAACGTGTTGAGATAGTCTGGCCAATTGCATTTCGCTGGGACTGTTTCAAGTTTGTTGTTATATGCTGTCATTTTCTACCACCTCTAAACTTTTTTGCTTATCTTATTTATAGCATTGTATTTATTTTTAATAAACAGTATATTTTGTTTCATTTGAAAAATGTTTGTTTTATATCAAACGAGTAATAATTTATGGGTATTTAACGGATTTTACGTAATGTTTTTAATTTTTAAATGATAATTCTGCCTAAAAATATGAGGTAATCAGCGTGACATGGGCTTGCCTTTTTCTGAGTAATAAACGTATTTTAAGTTACCTGCAGGTGATGATAAGAAACTTTAGATTCGTTGAGGGAGGAATGGACGTTTATGTTTGATCAGTATCGGTATCCGGAGTTGTTGGACCAGTATCATGGCGTGATTGTGCATGTCTTGAATCGGTATCATGTGGATGTGTATAAGTCTTATTATGATGATGTATACCAGATCGCACAGATTGCTTTGTATCAGGCAGCGGAGGATTTTGACGGAGACCCGCTAAGTGAAGCTGATCGTTACCGGTTTGTCGCTTATGTGAAGCGCGTGATGGGATGGCGGGTTTTGGATGAGTTGCGTAAGCATACGCGTTTGAGTGGTCAGGAGTTTTCAACCATGGATGAGTGGGTATTTGAAGCTGGTTTAGGTGAAGGGGAAACGATTGAAGTCACGGCAGATATTCAGCACTTTCTAGCTGAGGCGGCGAAAATACTCCGTTACCGTGATTTGGATTTTCTCTACCAAGTGATTGCTTGTCAGGGGAAGACTAAACTATTACTTGAAATTTACCCGATTTCTCGCCAAGCGATTTACAATAAGAAACGCAATTTGATGGATAAACTACAGTCTATTCGCCATTTATTGGTGGGTTAGGAGGCAATATGAAAGCAACAACATTTAAAGAATATAAAGGACTTTTGATTGCATTTGGTCATGGGAACGGGGATCCAGGCGCTGTTTCAGGTAGTTATACAGAAGCAGAAATGGTACGGAAGTTGAAGCCCTATATTGAAAAGTGGGCCAAAAAAGCAGGCATTAAAGTAGCCTTTTATATGGATAATCTTTACCAACATGCATCGGACATGAAGACTTATGCGGATTGGGTGGTCGTTGAATTGCATATGGACGCAGCGGCTAAACCGCAAACTGGTGGTCATGTGATTATTCATGCTGATTATGTAACGGATGCCATGGACGATAACTTCATCGCCATGATTCAAAAGCATTTTGGCCTCGTAACTCGTGATCGTTTAGGCTTATCTAAGAGAGGGGACTTGTTAAACTGTAATAATGCGCGTCGTTGGGGGATTAACTACCGGTTATTGGAATTATTCTTCCTTGCAGATGCAACCGACCGCAATTACTATTTAGCGAATTTAGACTTAGTCGCTAAAAATATGGTGGAAGCTGTTATTGGCGTCCAAATTGCTGATGATACTGTTTGTCAGTGTACTTGTTAGTATATGGTCATAATATGTAGAAAAATAACTAAAGTAATTTAAATCAACATAAAAGAAAAGCCATCGTGGTAGGGGATGAATCCTTACCAAGATGGCTTTTTTGTATCAATTTATCATCTATTGATTTTCTTCAGGGATAATCCAAAATTCAGTCCCAATTTCTTCATTACGGTCCATTACTGCTTGGTTGAAGTCTTCTGATTGGTAGATAGCTTTAATATCTTCTACCCAAGCTTGGTCCATTTTATCTGCAGTGGTAATAGCTTCAAGTAGTAAACCATCGATAGGTTCTTCTGTCACTAGACGAGATTCTAAATCCATGCCTGCATCATAAGCGATTGAACCAGCAACTAAAGCATAAGAAACATCTTGGATTGCTGGTGGAATAGCAGCACCTTGCATTTCGACAATTTCAATGCCTACATGATTTTTTTGAATATCATCGGCGGTTACTTTGGCTGGTTCAACGTTTGGATCTAATGTAATCCAACCAAGGTCTTGCATCAATAATAAACCGCGCATCATAGAAACTGTACCATTACCGATAGCGATGGTATCTCCTTCTTCAACGTCTTCTAAACGGTCTTTTTGTCCTGGATAAATAGCAGCCGGTACAGTTGGAATACGGACAATTTGTTCAAAGTTAGCGTCCAAAGTGTCATTATAGCTTTCAGTGTTTAACCGGTTACCATCCACGTTGATATCTGCTTCGCCTTCATCAACAGCTATCATGGCTTGGCGTAGTTCAGAAAATTGAATTTCTTCAACGGTATAGCCCTGTTCTTCTAATCTTGGTGCCACTTCTTCCATAAAGAGAATGGAGTAAGGGCCAGGTGAGGTGGCAACTTTGATGGTTTGTGCGTCTTCAGTATTTTGACCACAAGCTGCAAGCACCAAGCTGATGAAAGCCAGTCCAAGATAACGTAAATATTTTTTCATTTTTCTACCTCCCAAAAGGGTTTTTTATTCATTGTCTTAAACATATCACATATGGGGAGCAAGAGAGATACGATATGCTTAAAAGGGATTACTAGTTGGCGATCATTACTGATAGCACACGTGATCCTTTCATTTTTTGTAAATCTAATTGGGCAGTTTATTCTTATTTTACATATGGTAAAATAGGATTATTGAATTCAGTAAGAGGAGTGACAAAATGTCTTTAGGGATCGGTATTTTAGATTTTATACCTCGGGATAAAAATACATCGGTATTGGAATCCTTTGAGCAGTCCATCCAATTGGCTAAATTGGCGGATGAAAAGGGCTTGGACCGGTACTGGTTAACGGAACACCATTCAACGCCAGCTGTCCTATCTTCAACACCCCAGTTATTATTAGCACGTTATGGTGCAGCAACCAAACAGATTAAGTTAGGTACAGGTGCGGTGATTATCAATAACTCCACCCCTTATCAAATTGCAGAGAACTATATGGTGCTTGAAGCAATGTATCCTGGACGTGTTGAAGCAGGGGTCGGCCATTCTATGCCAAAAGAAGTGACCCGTCAGGAATCATTAGGGATGCAGATTAACCGCGGACTTGATTATGAAAAGACGGTTTCACAAATTGCCGGTTTACTTTATGATGATTTATCATCTGAAGATGAAATGCATGGTCTACGTGTCATGCCAGCTTACTTTGATGCCGTGACGCCACTTTATACCATGTTAGGTTCACGCCGTAATGCCAAGTTTATCGCCGAAAAAGGCTTAGGTATGGTATTTGGCTTATTCTTTTCTGGTGATTTAGAAGAGTGTATTGAAACCATTAAAATCTACCGGGAAAACTTCAAACCTTCAAAAGGCATGTCAAAACCATCAGCATTAGTAGCTACCTATGCAGTTACGTCTACTAAACGTAATGTAAAGGAAGCGTTGAATTATGCTTTAAATGACTGGATCGATGCGCTGGATGATGATAAGCGGGCATATTTAGAGTTGATGGAGGTTTCTGAAGCGAGAGATTTTGTCACAATAAGTGACCCGAATGAAGAAGATAGATATGCGTCAAGAAAAGTATATGGTACGCCTAAACAGGTAGAAATGCAGTTACGTCGGTTGAAAGAAGCAACCAATGCCGATGGTTTCTTAATTGCCAACCAATTATCAGGATTTGCTAACCGACGCGCTTTGATTGAAATATTGAGTCAGATGAACATTTAATGCATCTGGTTTGAGATTTTTTTCATTCATATTAATGATTTTTAAGCTAAGGGGGATGATGATGGCACGTGCTTTATCCGATTCAGTGACCGTTTTGAAAGGTGTCGGCCAGAAAAAAGCGGCATTATTAGAAAAGGTTGGGATTTCTACGGTAGAAGATTTGTTGTACCATTTCCCTTTTCGTTATGAGGATGTTTCTGTAAAATCGGCCGGAGAATTAGTGGATAATACCAAGGCCTCGGTAAAAGGCGTGGTTGTGACGGCACCTGTTGTCCAATATTTTGGGCGCAACCGTAACCGTTTGACCTTTCGCTTAGCTATGGATCATGAGGTATTGCAGGTGATCTTCTTTAACCAGCCCTACTTAAAAAAGCATATTCAAGTTGATCAAGAAATCGTTGTTTATGGAAAGTTTGAAGCGGCGAAACAGCAAATTGTTGGGATGAAACTTTTCTCTAATCAACAAAATGTGGGCGATAAGGACAATGATTTTGAAGCAATTTACCACTTAACGCAAGGTTTATCGACGAAATCGTTAACCGATTTAATTAAGCAAGCGCTTGATTTATATGGGGACTTGATTGTGGAATTATTGCCTGAAGCATTGCGGGAGAAATACCAACTTATGCCACATAAGTTAGCCATCCAGCAAATCCACTTTCCAGATAGTCAAGAAAATAACCGGCAAGCACGCCGGCAATTGAAATATCAAGAACTCTTCTTGTACGCCTTGAAATTACAGTGGCGTAAATTGCAACAACGTCGAATGGCCAACGGTGCCCAGGTACTTTATGATAACGATCACCTGCGTGACTTTATCCAGACGATCCCTTTTGAATTGACAGCTGGTCAAAAGGCTGTGGTCAATGAGATTTGTGCAGATTTAAGGCAACCATTCCAGATGAACCGCCTCCTTCAAGGAGATGTTGGGTCCGGGAAGACGGTAGTAGCGATGATTTCCTTAGTGGCAACAATTGATGCTGGCTTTCAAGGGGCCATGATGGTGCCAACTGAAATTTTGGCTGACCAACATTATGCCGCAATTTCAGGCTTTTTTGAAGAAACGGATTATAAGGTAGCTTTGTTAACGGGTTCGACGAAAACGAAGGCACGACGGGAAATCTTAACCGACTTAATAAACGGGGATATTGACCTGTTAATTGGGACGCATGCCTTAATTCAAGATGATGTGCAGTTCGCTGACTTAGGGATGGTTGTGATTGATGAACAGCACCGGTTTGGGGTTAACCAACGGTCTAAATTAGTGGCTAAAGGTGAGTTCAAAGCGCCTAATGTCTTGTATATGACCGCAACGCCAATCCCCCGTACACTGGAGATTACCATGATGGGGGATATGGATGTTTCGAAGTTAAAAGAAATGCCATCGGGTCGTATACCTATTGAAACGTCTTGGGTCCGTCCTAACCGCCAAGCCCAGGTAGATGAACAAATTTGGCGAGAAGTCAAAAAAGGACGGCAAGTTTATATCATCTGTCCTTTGATCGGTGAATCAGAAGCCTTGGAAGCACAAAATGCTGAACATATTTATGAAACTTATCTGGCGCAATTTGGCGGGCAATTTTCTGTAGGTTTATTACATGGGCAAATGAGTACCGAGGAAAAAGACCAAGTGATGGAAGCTTTTAAACATAATGATGTGCAAATATTAGTGTCTACAACGGTTATCGAAGTAGGGGTTAATGTACCCAATGCGACTTATATGGTGATTTTAGATGCTAATAGGTTTGGTTTAGCCCAGCTCCATCAATTGAGGGGCCGGGTAGGACGCGGTGTGCATGCTTCATACTGTGTATTAGTAGCTGATCCAAGAACAGAGAACGGTAAACAGCGGATGCGTATCATGGTTGAATCGACAGATGGTTTTTATCTTAGCCAGCAGGATTTAGAATTACGTGGTGCTGGTGATTACTTTGGTACTCGCCAATCTGGTCTACCGGAATTTAAAGTAGCTGATCCAATAGAAGATGGTGTGATCTTAGAAGTCGCTCGTGAAGATGCCATTCAATTTATCCCTTACTTTGAAGGTAGGCAATCTGAATTCGCGCATCTAGCAAAATGGCTAGACAATCAAACGATAACCATCAATGCTTAGGTGAATTGTTGTTCTAGCGATTCTAAAGTGTCATGACGATTGATGGGTGATGTGCGGATCTTAGGGCCAAGAAGAGTTCTGATTAAAAAGCTAAAGCCCTTTTGCCTATATAGGCTACAAGTGGCTTTGGGGTATGCTATAATAAGGGTATTATATTGAATTTATTGAATGTAGAAAGTAGGCATAGAAATGAGAATTGCAGTAGATGCAATGGGTGGCGATAATGCACCTAAAGCAATCGTCTTAGGTGGCTTAAAAGCTGCAGCTGAACGTAAAGACGTCACCATCATGTTTTATGGGGATGAAGAGGCGATCAAAGCAGAAATTGAAGGGCCTACACCTGAAAATGTAGAAATTATTCACGCAGGAGATAAGATTTTATCTGAAGATGATCCAGTCAGAGCTGTACGGACAAAACGTGAATCATCAATGGTGATGGCAGCGCGTGCAGTACGAAACGGTGAAGCAGATGCCTTGATTTCAGCAGGTAACACAGGTGCTTTATTAACAGCAGGCTTACTAGTGGTTGGCCGGATGAAAGGTGTTGAGCGTCCAGCCTTAATGGCTGCTCTACCAAACCTAGCTAATATTGGAGATTCTGTATTATTAATTGATTGTGGTGCTAATGCGGAATCGAAAGCGTCCTATTTAAATCAATATGCAGTCATGGCGACAGCCTATGCCCGTGCGGTATTGAAGAAAGCTGCACCTTCAGTTGGTTTATTAAATAACGGTACTGAAGAGAATAAGGGGAATGATTTAACGAAAGAAGCTTTTGGTTTATTAAAAGCCAATGATCAGATAAACTTCACTGGGAATATCGAATCTCGTGAAATTTTAAACGGGGTTTCTGATATTGTCGTTGCTGATGGATTTACAGGCAATGCCGTATTAAAATCAGTGGAAGGAACAGCAGCTGCTGTGATGAAATTGGTTAAAAATGCGATTATGGACGGTGGCATTAGCGCTAAACTTGGTGGTTTACTCATCAAAGGGTCATTAAAAGAGTTGATGACTAAAATTGATTTAGACCAAGCAGGTGGTGGTATTTTATTTGGTGTTAAAGCACCAGTATTAAAAGCCCACGGTTCTTCAAATGCAACGAGTGTCTTCCATACAATATTACAAGCAGTGACAATTGTAGAATCAGGTATTATTGAGGAATTGGCGACAACATTTGAAAAAGAAATGCCTGTGAAGAAGGCAGAATAATTTTACTGAAAGTGGGGCTAGCTCGATAGCACTTCCCCATTTTCAAAAATAAAAGGTTTTAGTTGATGTGTAACTTAGGATTTTATTTAGGAGGATTTTCATGGTAGAGGGTACAACTTTTGAACAAGTAGCGGCTTTAATTGTGGAACGTTTCGGTGTGGAGGCTTCTAGTGTGACGCCTGAGATGTCGTTTACAGAGGATTTAGGTGCGGATTCGTTAAATGTTGTGGAATTGGTGATGGAATTGGAAGATAATTTCGGTATCCAAATTTCTGATGATGATGTGGAAGAGATTAGAACTGTTGAGGATATTGTAAAATATATCGATAGCCATCAGTAGGCGTATGGTTTGATGTTTGAGGAGGCTGGCAGTTGGTTGTCCAGCCTTATTTTATTGAAATTGAAGAAGGAGGAATTTTCATGGATTTATCAGGTGTGAAGGCCTTATTGAAAGACCGGTTTGATTTGAAGATGCAGGATGAAAGGCATTATATTGAGGCATTTACCCATTCTTCGTATGTGAATGAGAACCAAAAGTTATCTTTAGAAGATAATGAACGAATTGAATTTTTAGGGGATGCGGTTTTAGAGTTAGTGGTGTCTAATTATTTATACAGACATTATCCTGAAATGGATGAAGGACGGATGTCGTCTTTACGTGCTTTAATTGTTCGTGAGGAGTCATTGGCTAAACGTTGTGTGGAGTGTGGTTTCGACCAGTTTGTCCGTTTGGGTAATGGTGAGGAAGCAAGTAATGGCCGCAAGCGCCCATCTTTATTATGTGATTTATTTGAGTCGGTACTTGGTGCAATTTATCTTGATCTTGGGTTAGATGCGATAGAGCATTTGATGTCCCTAACCATTTATCCTAAGATCAAGAATGGGGAGTTTACACGTTTGTCAGATGCGAAGACTGCTTTACAGGAAGAGTTACAAAAAGATGGTGCGATTCAATTGACCTATGAACTTGAGCGTGAGTCTGGTCCAGCACACAGTAAAGAGTTTCATGTGGCTGTTCGTTTATCTGATGAAATTATTGGAAGAGGTGTGGGCCATTCTAAGAAGGCGGCGGAGCAAGCTGCTGCGGCTAATGCCTTAACGATGTTGAAGAAATAGTGGGAGAAAGGAATTAGCCTGTGTACCTAAAAACAGTTGAAATGGTCGGCTTTAAAAGCTTTGCGGATAAGACGACAATCGAATTTGATAATGGGTTTACAGCTATTGTAGGACCAAACGGCTCAGGGAAGTCGAATATTACAGAGGCCATTAAGTGGGTTTTGGGGGAGCAATCTGCCAAGACCTTGCGTGGGTCTAAGATGTCTGATGTTATTTTCGCTGGTGCTGAAGACCGTCGTAAGGGGCAGTATGCGCAAGTCACCCTAACTTTTGATAATAGTGACCGGTCTTTAGCTTTTGATACCGATGAAGTAGCAGTTAGCCGGCGCTATACAGCGGCTGGGGATTCTGAATATATGATTAACCGTCGTCCATGTCGTTTGCGTGATATCACGGAGTTGATGATGGATACTGGGATAGGCCGAGATTCATTTTCAATTATTTCTCAAGGTAAGGTGGAACAAATTTTCACCCAAAAACCTGAGGATAGACGGGGGATTTTTGAAGAAGCTGCTGGGGTTATGAAGTACAAGTCGCGTAAGCATGAAGCTGAGCGGAAGTTGAAACATACCGAAGAGAATTTGCACCGAATCTATGATATCTTATCGGAGATTTCTGACCGGATTGAACCCCTAGAAGCACAGAAAAATGCTGCTTTACATTACAAGGAATCAAAGGCTGAGTTATCTGAAATTGAGATTGCGCTAACAGCCGTTCAGATTGAAACCTTAAACGAACAGTGGCAAGTTGCGAAGAATGATATCCAAGCTTACGGTGAGGATATTCATAAACGGCGGGCTACCTTAAACGAGACACAAGCGCTTCTTGCTGAGTATAAAGATAAAGCGAGTCAAGCAGATGCGTCTGTGAATGAATTACAAGCTCAGTATGTAGATTTGGTCAAAAATGCTGAGCAATTACAAGCTAAAATTCAAGTTCACCACCAAAAGGTCCTTTTTAAGGAGAATAATCAAGCCAGCCAAGCTGAAAACCTTGATAGTTTGAAGGCTTTGGTGAAGGATATTAAAGCGACTATTATCCAATTAAAAGCCCAATTAGGAGATATGGAAAAGGAAATCGCTGAAAAAGCTTCTGACCGTGATCGTTTACTGTCTGCCCTTGAAGACCTTTCAGATGATTCTGAAGCAGCAGTTCAAGCTAAGCGGACAGAGTATATTACCGCCTTGCAAAAGCAATCTAGCTTACAAAATGACTTGAGCCAGCTTGAAAAAGATATGGCCAATGAAGCGGCCACACTGAAAAAAGACCAATCAGACCAAACAGAAAAAGAAACGACCTTAGCTGATTTAAAAGATCAATTAGCTCAGGCTGAAGCGGATAAAGAAAGTTTGGGTCAGGAGATTGAAACCTTACTTAGCCAATATCAAGCTAAAAACCAAGCGGTAAAAGCCAAGCAAGATGAGGCTTACCGAGCGAATGAAGAAATGAACCAAGTCAATCAACGGTTGATGCAGGCCACTGCCCGCAAGGAATCGCTGGAAGATTTGGACCGTGACCATGCTGGTTTCTATCAAGGAGTGAAGGCTGCTTTAGACTTATCGGATAAAATACCGGGTGTCCACGGGGCAATCGCCCAATTGCTACGCGTGCCAGATAAATATACTGGAGCCGTAGAAACCGCGCTTGCTGGGGCTATGCAAAACATTGTTACCCAAAACGGTCAGGTCGCTAGCCAATTAATTAGTGAGTTGAAGCGGCAACGTGCAGGACGGGCGACTTTCCTTCCACTAGATGTGATTAAGGGTCGGTCAGTAAATCCTAGTGACTTGAATAAAATTCAGTCAATGCCTGGCTTTATCGGCGTGATGGTTGATTTAGTTGACTTTGATCACCAATACCAACAAATTATGGCGAATTTAATGGGGAATGTCATTGTCGCTGATCATATTGATAATGCCCGTGCCATTGCCAAAACCTTATATTCTCGCTACCGCATTGTGACGCTCGAATCAGATGTGATCAACGCTGGTGGGTCAATGACTGGTGGGGCAACGAAACGCAATCACAATGCTGGTCTATTATCAAGAAAGACAGATATCGACCATTTAAGTCAGGAAATCAAGTCCTTGACCGCTTCCGTAACAAGCTTACAAGAAGCGACGCAAAAAGCATCACAAGAAGCTGAAGAAATGGTCAAAGAACTTGAAACAATTAAAGCACAAGGGGATGAAGCCCGTTTTAGTGAACGTGCGTTAACCAATCAAATTGACCAGTTGACTGGACAAATTGCAGCACTCACTGAGGCTTTAAAAACGAGCGAAAACCTGCAAGCTTCTGCTTTAAAAACGAAGACGAAACGAGAAAAAGCTAAAGCAAAATTAGTAGCGGATTTAAAAGAAATTGATGAACAAGTAGATCAATTGAAGCAACTGATTGAAGATATGAACTTATCGGCTACTGATAAAACCGAAAAACGGCAGCAATTACAAGGGCAATTGCAGACTGCTGAAACAGATTTAGCAGTCTTAAAATCACAATATAGCCAAGTTGAAAGTCAATTAACAGGTCAAGCAGCTGAATTAGCAGCAAAAGAAAATCAGGTAAGTCAAGTAGAAGCAGAACTTAAGTTGATGCAGGAAGCTATTTTATCCAATTCTGAAACTTCTGGTAGCTTGGAAGCTGACTATCAAGCTGCTGTGAAAGCACAGAAAGCTTGTGAAGCTGAACTAAAAGCGGTACGAAAAGTCCGCAATGAGGCACAGAATAAGGCTGACGTCTTAGACCAAGAAGTCAAAGAAATGAACACTCACCTCCAAGAATTGCTTGAAAAGCAAGCTAAAGTGGAGGCAACAGCTTCACGATATGAAGTATCAATTGACAATCATTTAACCCATCTAAGGGAAGCATATGGGTTGACCTTTGAACGGGCGAGAGCAACGTCAGAATTAACGATGTCTATGGAATCAGCTTCCTTAAAAGTTCGTCAGTTGAAAAAGGAAATTGAGCAGATTGGACCGGTCAATTTAGCAGCGATTGATGAGTTTGAAGAAGTAAATGAACGGTTTATCTTTATGCAAAAGCAACGAGATGACGTGTTAGCAGCTAAAGAAAAACTTTATCAAACAATCTCTGAGATGGATGAAGAGGTGGCTGAACGATTTGAGCAAGCTTTCATCGCTATACGAGATGCTTTTGAAAGTATCTTCCCTAAATTGTTTGGTGGTGGTCGTGCGAGTCTGAAATTGACGAGACCAGATAATCTGTTAGAATCTGGTATTGATATTGAGGCACAACCACCTGGTAAGCGACTTCAACATTTATCCTTACTATCAGGTGGGGAGAAAGCCTTGACTGCGATTGCTTTGTTGTTTGCGATTTTAGATGTGAAAATTGTCCCATTCTCTATCTTAGATGAGGTAGAAGCGGCACTTGATGAAGCTAATGTTGCACGTTATGGTCAGTTCTTACGTGATTTTGCGAATAAAACGCAATTTATTGTGATTACTCACCGTAAGGGGACTATGGAATCAGCTAATATCTTGTATGGGGTGACCATGCAGGATGCTGGGGTCTCTAAGTTAGCGGCAGTTCGTTTAGAAGATTTCGATGAGAATTTACTAGAATAATCAAATTAAAGTGAGTTTAGTCGTTTTTCCTTTTGAAGTGTGGCAAAATATAAGTAATCAAGTAAAAAAATATGAGATAGAAATATGAGGGTATTATGATTGAATTAATTGCAATTGATTTAGATGGCACTTTGTTACGGGATGATAAGACCATTAGTGAGGGTAACCGTACTATGGTCAGAAAGGCGATTGATAATGGTGTGGATGTCGCTATTTGTACAGGGCGACCACTTGAAGCGATTCAACAATTCTTGGATATTTTAGAAACCAATACTGCTGATCACTATTCAATTACCTATAATGGGGGACTCGTCGTTGAAAATAAGACGGGTAAGGTGGCTAGTCAAGTGACCATGTCTATGGCGGATGCTAAACGGTTATATGACGTGATGGCGTCTCTTGAATTACCACTTGAAGCGGTCTTGATCGATGCGGTGTATCAATTCCCATTCCCTGAAAATCATCCAGGTCTTTATCAAGAAACAATGAATTTCTTACCGTTCAAACAATTTGATATGGACAATTTAGATCCAGAAACGGCCATTTTTAAGGTAGTCGTGAATACAGAAACGGATCATTTAATGGGTATGATTGATCAAATTCCAAGTTGGGTATATGAAGATTTTGAAGTGATGCGTAGTCATCCATTCCAATTAGAAATTATGCCTAAAGGGGTTGATAAAGGGACTGGTGTGAGTCATTTAGCCGATATTTTAGAATTAACTAAAGACCAAGTGATGGTCATTGGGGACGAGGAGAATGACTTAGCGATGCTTAAATGGGCCGGCACATCAGTCGTAATGGAAAATGGTCGACCAGATGTCAAAGCGTTCGCTGACTACATCACGGACTCGAATGAAAATGATGGTGTGGCTAAAGCCATTGATCATTTTGTTTTCTTTGAAACAGACAATTAATAGTTATAATAACTATTTTAAATTTTAAAAGAGTTAAAGGTAATTTTCTAAAATTGTAGGTAAGCCGTAGGCTTTCACTACTTCTAGCATTGCCTTAAATGCAGTGGGACCGGAATTAGCCGAAGTCTAATTCCTTGTCTGACGATTCAGCCTGTAAGGAATAAATTCCTAACAGGTTGATATGGGTCAGTCATCCTTTTTTCACTGCTAAGGCATGCTAGGATAGTTCCAGCCTTATGTTGAACACGACTGACACTATTTAATACAAGAAGTAGTCAGTAAATTAAATTTAAAATTTGTATCATAATGTCAACGTTATCAAATGACATTTACTTCTTGAAAATTGGGTTTAATAGTTTCTCAGGGGACAATATTAAAACAATTTTAGTCAGGAAGACTATTTTTACGATTCGATATAAGTAGGTTTGTTGAAATATTATTTAACCTATATTTTAAGATTACAAACGAGATTTTATTTTAGTAAAGGAGTGATATGATGGGATTATTTGACCGTATTAAACGCGCGTTTACGGGTGAGGATGAGATTGTTGAGCAACAGCGTCAATCTGAATCACCTAGCCAAGAACAGATTGTCTTTGAAAAGTACGATAAGGGTGTTGAGAAGACACGTCGTTCTTTCTCTGAGCGTATGAATGAATTATTTGCTGGTTTCCGTCAAGTAGATGATGAATTCTTTGATGATTTAGAGGAGACTTTCATTTCTTCTGATGTTGGTTTTGATATGACACTTGCCTTATCTGATGCAGTGCGTGAGGAAGTGCAACGTCGCGGTGCTAGATCAGGTGAAGAAGTAAAGGATGTCATCATTGAGAAGATGGTGGATATTTACGACAAGGGTGGCGAGCCGGATGTTGAAATCAATGAAAATCCAGATGGTCCAACTGTTGTTTTATTTGTTGGGGTCAATGGTGTCGGCAAAACAACTACCATTGGTAAAATGGCTTACCAATTGAAACAAGATGGTAAAAAAGTCTTGCTTGCTGCAGGGGATACTTTCCGTGCGGGTGCGATTGAACAATTAGAAGAATGGGCACGCCGTATTGATGTGCCAATTGTCACTGGTAAAGCGCAAGGAGACCCAGCTTCTGTAGCCTTTGACGCGGCTAAAACTGCGCGTGAAGGTGGCTACGACTACTTATTAGTAGATACCGCTGGACGTTTACAAACTAAAATTAATCTAATGAACGAATTAGATAAAATGAAACGTATCTTAACAAGAGAATTACCAGGTTCGCCACATGAAATTTTATTAGTACTCGATGCAACAACAGGTCAAAATGCGCTAGTCCAAGCTAAAGAGTTTGATAAGACTGTGGATATTGACGGTATCGTCTTAACTAAACTTGATGGAACGGCTAAGGGTGGCGTGATCTTTGCGATTCGCTATGAAATGGATATTCCGGTTAAATTTATCGGACTTGGTGAAAAAGTGGATGATCTGCAAGTATTTGATGCAGAGAAATTTATTTATCAATTGATTAAAGATGTAGTAGAAGTTTAACTTTAATAGATAGCAATAGACTAACTTAAGCCATAGATGAATGGCTAAGTTAGTCTATTTTTTTTGGTTCTATAATAAATAGTGTTGATGAAAAGTTTGATTCTATCGAAAAATATTTTAGGACTTTACTGCGTCGATACTTTTTTAAGACCTGGTTATTTACATTTCTTTCTTTATGATTGCGTAGTACATTTTAGAGGTAATGAGGTAACAGATGGCATAGATGGCGATGAATACGACAATCACAATACCATAAGCTGTAAGTACGGTTGTAGGAGCGATTAGGCCTAGTGTTCGTAATAGCGACATGACAATTTTATATGCCATGATGGCGTTTAAGACTGCTACGATACTTGGTAGGGCGAATATCCAAAAGACTTGTTTTTGGATAGTTTGCTTGATCAAGCTATCAGGTAGACCAACTTGGTCCATGATATCGAATTTTTCTTTGTCATCATAACCTTCTGAAATTTGCTTAAAGTAAATCATTAGGATTGTACCAATAATGAGTACAATACCAACAATCATACCTAGGAACAAGAAACCACCATTTAAACTGTATAGTTCTTTGGTCATACTTTGTTTTGAGGAGATGCGATAAATATGATTGCCAAGGGTCAATGAATCAGGATTATCCACAATCATTTGTTCAATTTCTTTGGCTTGTTCTTCATCATCTACATCAAAGTAGAGACTTTGACTAGGCTCAGCTTTAATTGGTTCGTCACTACCGTAGACACTGATTAAGAAGTTTTCACGGATTTCATTTAGGACGTCTTCATTAGGAACAACTAGATACATAATGTCGCCAACGTAATTGGTTGGCATGTAGGTTTCGTCGATAGCCTGTAAGTCTAATACTTGCTTGTTGTCGTCTTCAGCTAATAGGGTAATTTGGTCTAACTCTTTTGCGTTTTTAATTTGACTAGCATACAGTGCTTGATTTTCTTCAAGTTGATAATCTTCTCCGTACAGTTCATTGAAGTCATCCACTGTTGTGAGTAATAAGTAAGCGAGCCATTCTGGTTCATCACTTTCTGGCTGGAAAACACCATTATTAAAGCGTGCACTAATTATGGTTAGGTCATAGCCCGATGCGAAGCTTGTATTGATGTCTTCACCTAAGTAGTTTGATATATCAGTAAGAAAATCTTCCTCAGTAAGTTTTTCCTGTTCACCATTTTCTGACACAATATAAGTCAATTCAAATTGACGGGGGGTTGCGCCTTCAATAATAGATGACATCCCCATATATAGGGATAGGGTTGTACCAATAGTAACGATGATACCTGTACAAAGGATGGCGATAGATGCTAGTGAAACGGCATTTGCCCGCATCCGGTATAACATGCCTGAAATCATTAAAAAGTTCTCTGGTTTATAGTAGTGTTTTTTATTTTTCTGTAAGGATTTTAAAACAAGAATTGAAAGACTGATAAATAGGCAGTAGGTACCAATGATAATCAGTAGAATTGTACCAAATAGGAGTGGCAACTGACTCATAGCGTTTGAGATTGTTAAGGCAAAATAGTAACCAGCCCCCATTGTCACTAAGCCGATAAGTAGGACAAGTATATTTGCTTTAGGCTGTTTTTCCCCAGCTTTTTTTGCTTGTAATAGTTCTGTTGCTTGTAACCGATTAAGACGAATATTATTGATCAAATATACGAAGAATATAATTAAACCACCGACAGCAACTGTATAACCAGCAACACCCAGAGAGAATGGATAATCCATTAGGGTGGCACCGGTGTCTTTCATCAGTTTGTTGATCATAATGAAGACTATTTTTCCAAAGATAAAACCGATACCTGTGGCTAAGGTGGTACTAGTGATCCATAAGATGCATTGTTCAATCAACATCATCAGTGAAATATGCTTACGCTCTAGACCGAGGACGGTGTATAAACCGTATTCAAGCCGCCTTTGTTTTTGGATGAAGTTATTGGCATAAATGGTAAAAATAGTAATTAAAATCGTAGATAGTAAGATGGCAAAGGCAATGATTGTTGGAAGTTGTGCATTTCGTTCTTGAACAAAATCATTGGTCATTAAGGATGCCATAATGTATTCCAAACCCATCAATAAGGTAAAGGATAGAAAGTAGGGAAAGTATACAGTAGCACGATTCTTAATATTGGTCACTGCCAGTTTTGTTAGCATTCCTAGGCGCATGTTACACACCTCGATTCGTTAACATGGTTAAACTTTGTGCAATTCGTTCGCGCATTTCTTGGTCATTTGCTTCACCGCGGTATAATTCATGGTAGACAACGCCATCTTTAATGAAAAGTACTCGTCCGGCACTTGCTGCAGCGGGGATTGAGTGGGTAACCATTAAGATAGTGTTACCACTTTGATGGATTTGCTTAAAAATGTCTAGAATTTGCTCTGATGATTTTGAATCTAAGGCACCCGTTGGTTCGTCCGCTAATAATAAGTTAGATTGGGTGATGATTGCTCGGGCAATAGCTACCCGTTGTCGTTGTCCACCAGAAATTTCGTATGGGAATTTATCTAATAAATTAGCGATACCAAGTGGTTGAGCAATTTCCTCTAGTAGCTTTTCCATTTCACCTACAGGTACATTGGATAAGACCAATGGCAGTAAGATATTGTCTTTATTTGAGAAAGTATCTAATAAGTTAAAATCTTGGAAAATGAAACCTAATTTTTCCCGACGGAACTGGGCAATTTCCTTACTTTTAATGGTTGTGAGGTCTTGGCCTGCTAAGGTTACTTTACCTTCGGTGGCTTTATCGAAAGTGGCAATGATGTTTAATAGGGTCGATTTACCTGAACCGGATTCCCCCATGATTGCAACATATTCACCTTCATTCACGGCAAAGTCAATATTTTGTAGGGCAGTTGTTTCATTCCCCTTAGTTTTATACATTTTTTTAACGTTTTCTACATCTAATAACATGTGATTTCCTCCTTTTCATGTGACAAATTTGCTTATAGTTGTATTATGCCGAAGATAAGCCATGTCTACATTTATCTATTCTTACAAAACAAGAAAGAAACCTTACAAAATTGTAAGGTTCATTCGATAAAGGTATTTTTCAATAGATAGAGGGTACATGTTGGTGTAAATAGATGGTAAAAGTTGTGCCTTCATTCACTGTGGAAGTGACAGTGACGCGTTGGTTAAGCCGTGTAGCAATTGTTTTAACCAAATATAAACCGATACCGGATGATTTTTCATTTAACTGACCATTAAAACCTGAAAAGCCTTTGTCAAATATCTTTGGTAGATCACTTTCACGAATTCCTTTGCCATTATCTTTAATCGATAACGACATATTTTGAGCGTTAAATTGAATCCAAATATCACCATCACTCGTATATTTTAAGGCATTATTTAAAATTTGTTCAATCATTAAACTGGTTAAATTAGCTTCAGTAACAATCGATTCGTTAATGGCTTCATAATGTAATTTCACCTGTTGTTGAATAAATTGTACCCGGTATTTCTTGATTAAAGGTCGAATGATTGTATCTAGTGAAACATTTGTAAATGTTAGGTCACGATCGGGATTGACTAGTCGTAAATAATGCAATGCCATATTAGTATAGTTTTCAATTTCTACCATTTTTTGTTTTAAGTAACTGGCGCTTTGCTCACTTGATTGGTTGAGGATAAGTTGGCTAGCGGTAATGGGCGTCTTCATCTGATGTACCCACATTAAAAAGTATTCCTCCGTATCAGCTTGTTGTTGGAGGGCACTATTCTTAATCGTAGTTATTTGCATTTTTAATGCTTCATTCTCAGCTAGTAAATTTCTCTGTTCTTTTTGATAGAGCATTCGACCAGTAAAATAAATAATGCTGATAATGAAGAGTAACCATAGTAATAATTCTAGTACTGACTTAGATAAGTCAAACAAGAAAAATATTAATATAATAGTGGCAAAAAAGATGGACAAAAAGAGTAAGGTCATACCTTCTTGACGGACAAAACGTTGAATCAATTGTTTCATTTATAGGTTACCTCTCTTTTATTATCTGTTTTTCTTATTAGATGTTAGGCATTTAATATGATTCCGCTTTGATGCGGTAGCCGTATTTTTTCTTCGTTTGAATAAAATTATCTAAGCCAATTTGTCGTAATTTTTTGCGAATTCGAGTCATATTTACAGCTAAAGTGTTGTCGTCAATAAATTGATCATTTTGCCAACAGAAATCTAAAATCCTCTCACGGGCTACATAGTCTCCCTTAGCTTGAAATAGGACCAGAAGAATTTGTAGTTCGGTAAAGGTGAGGCTAACTTCTGCCTGGTTGAAAGTAACTTTGGCTTTATTGGTATCAAGTGTGGCCCCCGAGAGTTGAAAAGTATTAGCACCTATTTCCATAGAAAAGGTATAAGTTCTTCTAAGTAAAGCTTGAATCTTACTAACTGTAACCTGCATATCAATTGGTTTTGTAATATAGTCATCAGCGCCCATTTGAATCGCCATCACCATATCAACCGGTTCGCCAACTGAGGAAATAAAGATAATGGGTACTTGGGAAAACTTTCGAATTTCCTGGGTCCAAAAATAACCATTATAATTAGGCAAGTTTAAATCCATTAAAATTAATTGTGGGTTATGGTGCTTGAATTCACCAAGGATATCTTCGAAATTTTCTGTAATGATTGTTTCATATTGCCATTTATTTAAAGCGGTGGCTAAACTTTGGGCAATCACTAAATCATCTTCTACTAACATGATCTTCATTATTTCACCTACTTTAGACAGTCTTTTCTACATTTTACCATAAGCAATTTTTGAAATTTATCCACAAAAAAACAGGCCTGGAATGAGTGCAGGCCTGTTTGTGTTGAAGAAAAATGTTTTAGCTGTTGCGCTAAAGTAAATTGATGTACTGAAAATTGTTGGGATGTATTTTCAGTACACTTCTATTATAGCGGTTTCAGCTAAGTGATTGGTCATCATTTTTACGTTTCTCAACCAGATTGTTGCTTGTCACGGATGGTATCAATTGCAAGAATGATCGCAAGTACAATAATGGGATCTACTTCAGTGTCATCAATGGTGATTTCAAAAGTGTCTGACCAAGATAGCAATTTTGCTTCAACCTCTGCAATTGTCTGATGATGTGCATCTTTAATAACATAACGCCAATCTAAAAAATCTCCTTCAATTGTCCAACCTAAATCTTGAATGGCCATCTTGGTTTTAAAAAATGTCAATTTTTGTTGGATAGTAGCCACATAATCATTGTCTCGGTAAATCTTTAGTTGGGTTAATAAGCGAAAGGGTGTTTCTTTTACATAAGCTAGTTCTTCATCTGTTAGGGCATCGTAGATCCGTAATTGACGACCAAGTGAAAATAATTTACCTGATACACGAAATAAGGGTGTTTGATTGTGGTCGTAAATATTAAAATCTTGCTTCAACGAAAATACCTTTTGCTTCATATACAATTTCATGCGCTCACTCCCTTAAAGTCTTTTATCAAATTATAACTTATAAAATGTAGAAAGGACAATATATGTACTAGTTGGTGACCAATCTGTATTTAAGTCTACTTTCTAATACACGAACGTTATATATATGTTTGTGAATGACCGGTTTATAAGCGTATAAAAAGTATTAAATTAAGGAATATATTCGATTTTTAATATGCACAAAGTGCTATTTAGTATAAAAATGAGAGAAAAATAAGTTTAAATAAGGGTAGATTAAAATTAGATGAAAGCATATAATAGTGGTGACGATGTGAAGTCGTTCAAAATATATGAACCTATAGATGGAGGAAATGAAATGACAACTGTTTATAATTTTTCAGCTGGTCCGGCAGTCTTGCCTAAGGCTGTATTAGAACAAGCACAAGCGGAACTTTTAAATTACAACGGTACAGACATGTCCGTAATGGAATTGAGTCACCGCTCATCCTCCTTCGTTGATATTATCGAACGAGCTGAACAACAATTACGTGATTTAATGCATATTCCTGATCATTATAAAGTTTTATTCTTACAGGGTGGGGCAACACAACAATTTTCAATGGTCCCAGCAAACTTGGCGAAAGGACAGAAGGTTCAATACGTGAATACTGGTTCATGGGCCACAAAAGCCATTAAAGCTGCGCAAGTATTAGAAGCTGTGAGCGTTGAAGAAATTGCGTCTTCTAAAGCAGATGGGTTTACTTCTGTACCTGATATTGCTGCTGAAGCTGTTGATCCAGAGGCTGCTTACTTACATATCACCACTAATGAAACAATCGGTGGCGTGACTTACCATGAAATCCCGAATTTTGATGGTGTAACTCTAGTAGCGGATATGTCATCTAATATTTTAGCGAATGACTATAATGTAGAAGACTTCGGTTTAATTTATGCTGGTGCCCAAAAGAACTTGGGTCCTTCAGGGGTAACAATTGTTATTGTGCGTGAAGATTTATTAAAGGAAGATACATCTCTACCAGACTTCTCCTCTTATGCAACACAAGCAGGTAAAGGGTCTATGATCAATACACCACCAACATTTGCGATTTACATGGTTGGTTTGGTATTAGAATGGGTAGCAGCACAAGGCGGACAAGAGGCAATGTATAAGCATGCTAAAGAACGTGCGAACTTATTGTATGACTACATTGATCAATCTGATTTATTTGTAAATAATGTAAAAGTAGAAAACCGTTCATACACCAATATTCCGTTTTTAACGAATGATCCAGAATTGGATAAGAAATTTATTGCTGAGGCAGATGCTGCTGGCTTTAAGCAATTAAAAGGTCATCGTTCAGTGGGTGGTATGCGTGCTAGCTTGTATAATGCTTTCCCGTTGGAAGGTGTAAAAGCATTAGTCGAATTTATGAAAGCATTTGAAGAAGAAAATAAATAGAAATGTAATGAGCCTTCGGCTTGCACTACTTCTAGCATTGCCTTAAATGTAGTGGGACCGGAATTAGCCAAGGTCTAATTCCTTGCCTGACGATTCAGAGAGTAAGGCATAATCAGGCTCCAAAAGGCAAACTCAACGCCACTTCGCAAATAGTCTACGTGATTTGTTATCACTCCGACGATTTACTCCAGTGTTCTGAGTCTGAGCGCCTTTTGTTACACTTTCCCTCAAACTCTCTGATATGGGGCAGACATCCTTTTTCACTGCTAAGGCATGCTAGGTAGTTTCAGCCTCGGCTTTACCTCAGCTCATTTTGTTAGCTAATCATGCTTTTAGAATTTAGTTTTTGCTTAGCGTTAAATTTTACAAAAATGATTAAATTAATATTTACTAAAATAGCTATTGATACACTAGGGAAATGATTGACTTGCTATTATTCTTCCAAATTTAAAAATTGAATAAGCAATTACCTGTCTAATTATACTTTATTGAGGGATAATCGAATTTTAATGGCTAGATGGTAAAATTGTTTAATTTTAATTTTTGTAGAATAAATCATATCAATAATAATAGTCAAACATATATCAAGACATTGTCCCTGCTTTAAGGTATGGAGGAATTTAAAAATATGGAATTAAAAGAGAAAGTTTATCAATTAAGGACCTATAATGCGATTGCAGCTGAGGGTATGGCGCGTTTTGAGCGAGAGAAATATGCTATAAATGAAAATGATGATCCGGATGCATTAATTTTACGTTCTAAAGATTTGCGTGATATGACCTTTAACGATTCATTAAAAGCGATTGCGCGTGCTGGTGCGGGTACTAATAATATCCCAACTCAACGTGCTACTGAGGCAGGTATTGTGGTCTTTAACACACCAGGTGCAAATGCGAATGCGGTGAAAGAGTTAGTATTAGCTAATTTATTATTATCTGTTCGTCCCATTATTCAAGGACATGAATGGATTCAAAACTACAAGTTTGGTCCAGATGATGATGTTGAAGCGATTGTTGAAGCGAATAAGAAACAATTTGCTGGTAATGAATTAGAAGGAAAGAAATTGGGTGTTATTGGTTTAGGTGCTATTGGGGCCATGATTGCTAATGATGCTTACCGTTTAGGCATTGAAGTGTACGGTTATGACCCATATGTATCTGTAGATACAGCTTGGAGTATTTCTCGTCGTGTTAACCGTGTGATGGAATTAGAAGATTTATTGAAAACCTGTGATTTCATTACTGTTCATGTACCTTTAATGGATTCAACTCGTGGTATGATTGGTGAGCGTGAGTTGGCTATGATGAAGGAAGATGTCCAATTATATAATTTTGCTCGGGGGCCAATCGTAGATAAAGCGGCAGTTTTAAAAGCCGTTAATGAAAACCGTATTGGAGGTTATACTACGGACTTTGCGGATGCAGATTTATTACACCATGAAAAAATCCGTGTGTTACCACACTTAGGTGCGTCTACTGAGGAAGCAGAGATCAATTGCGCCCGTATGGCAGCTGGAAACTTAAAACGCTTTTTACAAACTGGGGATATTGTTAATTCAGTTAACTTCCCATCTGTACAAATGAGCTTTAACTCACCAGTTCGTATTACAATCATTAACCGGAACATTCCAAACATGATTGGTAAGATTTCAACCTTTGTTGCAGAACAAGGAATGAATATTGCGAATATGGTGAACCGTGGTCGAGGGGACTTTGCTTATACATTAGTAGATTTAGAAGAATTAGACCATGAAAAAGTGGCTAATTTGGTTGCGAAGTTAAACGAAATGCCAGAAATTGTTCGTGTCCGAGCAATTGAGCATCCTGGTCAATTTTTTGAAGAAGCTTAGCTAATAGTAGATAGTATAAAAATATTTAACCAAATTTGAAGAGAGGTGATGGCAAAAGTGTCATACCTCTTTTTTACAATTGTAGAAAGTATTGTATAATGTTGGAAACGATATCAATAATTGGAGGCTTTAAACGATGACAAAAGATTTATTATACGGCGGTATTGAGGCTGGTGGGACGAAATTTATCTGTGCAGTAGCTGACCAAGACTTGAATATCATTGATCAAGTACGGATTGATACAACAGTTCCAGAAGAAACGATGGGTGAATTAAAAGCTTTCTTCGATCAATATGAATTGGCAAGTTTTGGGATCGCATCCTTTGGACCAATTGATGTGAACCATGATTCAGCAACTTATGGTTACATTACCTCAACACCCAAGTTATCTTGGCAGAATTATGATTTTGTTGGGCAAATGCAGACGTGGTTTGGCGATAAACCGATTGCTTGGACGACTGATGTGAACGGGGCATCACTTGCTGAAAACACGATGGGTGCAGCAAAAGGGGCTAAATCTTGTCTTTATTTAACGATTGGGACTGGTGTTGGTGGTGGATTCTCTATGAATGGGGAAATTTACCATGCATATAGTCACCCTGAGATGGGCCATATTAAGGTTGCTCAAGATCCGTATGACCACTTTGAAGGGGCTTGTCCTTTCCACGGTAATTGTATTGAAGGATTAGTATCAGGACCAGCGATTGAAAAGAGAACAGGCATCAAGGGTGCTGATTTACCTGCTGACCATGAAGTTTGGGATTATGTGGCAAATTATTTAGGTCAAGCCATTGCTAACTATACCTTAACTTTAGCGCCAGAACGCGTAATATTAGGTGGTGGTGTAATGCATCAAGCGCAATTATTGGATAAGATTCGTACACAAGTGGCTAAAGCGGTTGCTAATTATGTGGAATTGCCAGCTATGACAGATTATATCCAGTTACCAAAGCTTGGTGATGATGCTGGGATTACAGGGGCATTGTTGTTGGCTAAGCAAGCTTTAGCGAGTGCTGAGTAAATCGAAGGTGAGACAAAAGTCGTTAAGCATTGACGTACTGGACCAAAAGGCGAACAATAATGAAATATTATTGGAGACATTTGGGAAGTATCGGACAATGCTGACTTTTGGAATCCAATGATAAACGTTCTTATATAGTAAAGAGAGGCTGAGACATTTTGTCCCAGTCTCACCAACTAAAATAGTTACGCAATTTTACAAGGGCATGCGGTAGATTTTTAAGTAGCAGAAAATTTTATAAAAAATATTGAGGTTGGAGGGAACGCTTCCAACCTTTTTATCTTGGGAAAATACCTATTTATATTTTTTTATTATACCTAATTAATAAGTTATCGGTAGCCTTTATGACTTTTAATGAATAAAATATTATGTTAACATGATTTACAAATAGAGTTGAAAGTTCTATTAAAGAAAGGAAGAGGCGATGAGTAAAAACATTTATCAAAAAAAGTTACAAGACGTCATCGATGAATTAGAAACATCGAAGACTAAAGGATTGAGTGACCAAGAAGTTTCTGAACGTTTAGAAAACTATGGGGAAAATAAGTTACAAGAATCGGATAGTAAGTCTAAGTGGGAGATCCTATTAGATAATTTAAATAATATTATCGTTTATTTACTAGCCGTCGCAGCCATAATTTCAATCGCAATGGGTGATTGGATTGAAGCTATAGCCGTGATGCTGGCTGTTCTTATTTCGGTTTTGACTGGATATTTTGTAGAAATTAAAGCGCAAAAGTCTGTAGAAGCCTTGCAGGATATGGTCAATACTAGTGTACATGTGATCCGAAACGGGGAAGAGGTTGAGATTGATTCTTCTCAATTAGTCCCAGGTGATGTGATGGTTCTTGCTGAAGGAGATGCTATTGCAGCAGATGGTCGTTTATTAACGAGCAACAACTTTGCTGTGATGGAAGCTTCATTGACTGGTGAGTCTGAAGCGGTAGATAAGGATCCAGAAGCGACTTATGATGAAGAAGCGTCTATTGGTGACCGATTAAATATGGTCTTTTCAGGTACTGCAGTGACGCGTGGTAAGGCGCAAGTTGTTGTAACTGGTACAGGAATGGCAACTGAAGTTGGCCGTATTTCTGAAATGATGACCGGTGACAAAGATCAACAAACGCCTTTAGGTAAAGAAGTTGACCAGCTGGGGAAAGCCTTAATTTTTGTGGCATTTATAGCAGCAGGTCTAGTCGTTGCTATCGGTTTATTTAATGGTAATCCAGTGAATGAAATCTTACATATTGCGGTTATTCTAGCCGTAGCAGCGATTCCAGAAGCTATGCCAGCTGTTCAAACGATTACCTTATCAAATGGTATGCAGACGATGGTAAAGCACCAAGCTTTAGTTAAGACACTTTCTGCAGTGGAAACCTTAGGGTCTACGTCAATTATTGCGTCAGATAAGACCGGTACTTTAACAGAAAACCAGATGTTGGTTGAAAGTTTAATTATTAAAAATGATAGGCAATATGAAGTTTCAGGGTCAGGCTATACCCCTGAAGGCGCTATTACACAAGATGGGGAAAAAGTAACTTTTGAGATTGAATCAATTGAAGATGTCGACAAGTTAGATGATGACAAAGCGATGATATTGAAATTGATTACGGATGGTTACTTATCATCTGATGCTCGCTTAATTGAACGGGATGCCGTAGTAGATGGTGAAGAAGAAGCAGAGTTGGCAGATGAAGATGAAGACAATCAAGATCCTTATACGATTAAAGGTGACCCAACGGATGGGGCTTTAACAGTTCTGGGCCATAAAATTGGTTTATCACCTCAGTGGGAAAGGGATAATGACTATCAACTTGTTGCAGAAATCCCATTTGATTCTGAAAAGAAATATATGGCAGCCCTTTACCATTTTCCAAATGATATTCACCGTTTAATTGTGAAAGGTGCGATGGACGTTGTCCTAGATTTAGTGGCCACTGAAAAAGATGAAGTTGATTTCTGGCAAGAGAAGAATAATATTTTAACAGAAGATGGCAACCGCGTGATTGCGCTAGCTTCATATACGGTTAAAGATCAAGCTGAAGCGGATGAATTAGCTGACGACATGGAAGCGTGGTTAGAAAATCATACGAATACTTTAACCATTGATGGTTTATTCGGTATTATTGATCCACCACGTCAAGACGTGAAAGATGCTGTGGCCCAAACACAGGCGGCTGGTATTCAGGTGAAGATGATTACGGGAGACCACCCAAGAACTGCTTCGGTGATTGCACGTGATATTGGGATTGAAAACCATGAAAATACCATGACTGGTAAAGAATTAGATGCTATTCATGAAGATAAAGACTTTATTGATAAAATTCGTGATGTCGCTGTTTTTGCCCGGGTTTCACCGGAAAATAAATTGCAGATTGTTCGTGCCTTCCAAGATGAAGGGGGATGTTGTGGCGATGACCGGTGATGGTGTCAATGATGCACCGGCTTTAAATGGTGCAGATATCGGTGTAGCTATGGGTATTCGTGGTACCGAGGTTGCTAAAGAAGCTTCTGACATGATTTTAACCGATGATGCTTTTGGGACGATTGTAGATGCTGTTCGTGAAGGCCGAATCATTTTTGAAAATATCAAAAAGTATATTTCCTTCTTATTCGCTTGTAATATGGTAGAAATTGTTGCGATTTTATCAACAATTGTCTTCATGTTACCAATGCCAATTCAACCACTACATATCTTGTTCTTAAACCTACTAGTAGATATTGGACCAGCAATTGCTCTGGCTTATGAAAAAGCAGAGGACAATGTCATGGATCATCCACCAAGAGATCCAGAATCTGGTTTAGTGAATAGAACTTTCCTAAGCCGCATCATTATTTCAGGGGTCATTATTGGACTAGGTGCATTTGGCGTATTCTTCTTATTCCATAACATATTTGATATGGGCTTAATGTATGCCCAAACAGCCACCTTTACTTACATGGCAATAGCACAACTATTCCATATCTTGAATGTTCGTCGTTTAAATGGATTTGGGTTAGATAAAACCTTCTTCCAAAACAAATTATTACTTGCAGCAATTGCTTTCTCAGTTGTGTTACAGTTATTGGTTGTTTATCTACCCTTCTTAAACAATGTCTTTGGGACAGAACCGTTGACGCTTGTAACTTGGGGTATTATTCTTTTAATCGTGCTAGTGATTACGGGACTAGTATATATCGTGAAAAAATTAGCTGGATTAAAAGATCCAAAAGCTTAACTATTCAATAAAATGGAAAGGTCGGGGGCTATAATGTAGTCCTCGATTTTTTCTTATTTTATCGTATATAAATGTTGACGTTAATTTGTCAAAGGGCGTGAATCGACTTGGGACGTTTCGTTGATTCAGTGAGTTTGATAGTGTATACTAAACACTTGTAAAGGAAAACTGCTTGACAAATTTTAGACAGATAGAAGAGGATTAGATGGAGATTCAAAAAACAAATGAAATGAATACCCTTTTGATTTTCTACGGGGATTTATTAACTGAAAAACAACGTGTTTATATTGAACTGTACTATGCTGAAGATTTTTCTTTAGGAGAAATCGCAGAACATTTTGATGTGTCAAGACAAGCAGTTTATGATAACATTCGACGGACCGAAAAAAGTTTGTTGAAGTATGAAAATCATTTGCATTTAGCGCGTGATTATTATGCTAGAGGAGCAGTAGGGGAAAAAATGGCCTCTTATGTAGCAAAAAAATACCCTAATGATACACAGCTAGCGGACTATATGAAGCAATTCATTGCAATCGATAACCGTGATTAAGCAAATGAGGAATTTTAACAAATCACCATCCGAATTGAATGGCTAAGATGAATAAATAAGGAGTGTTATTAAGAATGGCTTTCGAAAGTTTATCGGATAGGCTACAAGGCGCTGTCCAAAACATGGGGAAGAAAGGTAAGATTACCGAGGGCGATTTAAAAGAAATGATGCGTGAAGTACGTCTAGCTTTATTAGAAGCTGACGTAAATTTCAAAGTAGTGAAGAACTTTGTTAAGCGTGTCAATGAACGTGCGTTAAATAGTGAAGTATTACAATCATTATCGCCAGCGCAACAAGTCGTTAAAATTGTAAACGATGAATTAACTGACTTAATGGGTGGAGAGCACGAAGATATTCAATTTGCAACCGCACCACCAACAGTAATTATGATGGCTGGTCTTCAAGGTGCTGGTAAAACCACTACTGTTGGTAAGCTAGCGGCCTTTTTAAAGAAAAATGGCCACAAGAAACCATTATTAGTAGCGGGGGATGTCTACCGTCCGGCTGCTATTAACCAATTACAAACAATTGGTCAACAATTAGATTTACCAGTCTTTACTTTGGGTGATCAAGTTAGTCCGGTTGAGATTGCTACTAAAGCAATTGAACATGCTAAAATGAATGGTCATGACTTAGTATTCATCGATACAGCTGGTCGACTACAAATTGATGAACGATTGATGACTGAGTTAAAAGATATCAAGGCGGCAGTGGAACCGGATGAAATCTTACTAACGGTTGATTCAATGACTGGTCAAGAAGCAGCTAACGTTGCCAAGGCCTTTGATGACGAGTTAGATATTACTGGGGTTGTCTTAACTAAACTAGATGGTGACACTCGTGGTGGTGCTGCATTATCTATCGTTTCTGTAACTGGTAAACCAATTAAATTTACTGGTACTGGTGAGAAATTAACTGAGATTGAGCGTTTCTATCCAGACCGTATGGCGAACCGTATCTTAGGTATGGGGGATATGTTAACCCTTATTGAGAAAGCACAAGCGGAGTTTGATGAAAATGAAGCAGAAGCGATGGCAGCTAAGATGCGTGAAAATACCTATGACTTCAATGACTTCATGAAAAATATGGACCAAATGAATAAGATGGGTTCAATGAAAGATATCTTGAAGTTAATTCCAGGAATGAATAAGTTGGGGAATTTAGATGATTTGAATATTGATCCAAAACAAATGACCCAAACCAGAGCGATGATTCAGTCGATGACGCCATTTGAACGAGAAAATCCAGATTCAATTAGCCAATCTCGTCGTCGCCGAATTGCAAAAGGTTCAGCTACTACATTACAGGAAGTGAACCGGTTGATTAAACAATTTAACGAGTCACGTAAAATCATGTCAGCGATGTCTAATGGCAACATGGGTGCCCTTCAAAACATGATGGGTGGCCTAGGCGGTGGTGGCTTCGGTGGATTTGGTGGCGGCGGTAACCGCAACAAGAACCGTGTCGCTGAATTACAAGCCAAACAAATGGCTCGTAAACTGAAAAAAGCAAAGAGAAAAGGGAAATAAGGTCATTTATAAAATTAATTCCCCCTGTAAAGAGAAAATACTTTACAAGCTGATGAAAACTTGTTATCATGTTTACTTGTGATGAGCTTTTAAGGCTTTAAATATATAAAAATACTTAATTTTTAGGAGGAACTTACTCATGGCAGTAAAAATTCGTTTAAAACGTATGGGTGCTAAACGTAACCCATTCTACCGTATCGTTGCAGCAGACGCACGTGCACCACGTGATGGTCGTATCATTGAAAAAATTGGTACTTACAACCCAACAACTCAACCAGAAACTATCGAATTAGATGAAGAGTTGGCTTTAAAATGGTTAAAAGATGGTGCGCAACCAACTGATACAGTTCGTGACATTTTATCTCGTCAAGGCGTTATGAAAAAACATCACGAAAGTAAATTAGAAGCTAAATCAGCTAACAAATAAGCGTAAACACTATGAATGATATGCCAAACATTGAAGATTTATTGTTAACAATTGTGAAACCATTGGTGAATCATCCTGATGAAGTCCAATTGAACATTGTTGATGGAGATGAATTTTTAGAATACCATTTGTTGCTACATCCTGATGATGTTGGCCGGGTGATTGGCAGGGGTGGCCGCGTTGCAAACGCAATCCGTACAATTATCTATTCAGTTCGAGTAGAAGGACCAAAAAGAATTCGCTTAATAATAGATAAAGAAAACTAAAAAAGGATGTGACAAATGTCGTTTAG
>NZ_KV786989.1:0-26220 GCF_001806975.1 Aerococcus sp. HMSC10H05 | reverse complement strand
ACATTTGGAACTCAACTAAACAGGGTGTGAGAGTCGACGTTCAGAAAGAAAACGTTGGAAGATTAGCGCAGTGACTGACAAAGTCAGTTACAAACTAATCTGAAACGCAGTTCTTTCTGGAGACACGAACCCGACTAAATAGGATGTGAGACAGGGCGCTTAGGCAGGTACCACTGGAAGGAATATGACGTAGCAAGTTTACTTGCTGCAAATATTTCTGAAGTGGAGACCGGACTGCCAAAGCAAACTCAACTTCACAGGGTATGAGCGTCGCACCTATTTATACGATGTTTGCAACAAAGCAATCCGCTTTTTGAGGGCGTGGACAGAAATGTCTGCGTCTTTTTTATGGCATTTTAAGGGCATTTTTATTGGCGCAATGCCTTAGGATTTATCGTGTTATCTTGGTTTTTCTGGTGTATTCATGTAAAATAAGACTGACGTTTGACCATGGTAGCTTTTTTGGTTACAGTGGTCGCTAGAAATGGGTGGCGTGTCCTTTTTTCAATTATTGGTTTAAAAGTTGGCAGATAGGCACGTAAGAAGGGAAGGCAATAGATATGGTGAAGATTGAGGGCATGGCTGAAGAACAGTATTATTTGGTCGGGAAAATTGTGAATACGCAGGCCTTACGCGGTGAAGTACGGGTAATGGCGATAACTGATTTCCCAGAAGAACGTTTTAAAATAGGGTCTACTTTGGCGATTTTTAATGGTGATAAATTGGTGGAGAATGTTGAAGTAGATGGTCACCGCCTGCATAAAAATTTCAATCTCTTACATTTTAAAGGTAAGGATCATATTAATGATGTGGAGAAATTTAAAGGTTTTGACCTGAAAGTCGCTGGGGCTGAACGTGAAGCTGACCAGTTGGATGAGAACGAGTTTTACTATGATGATATTATTGGTTTAGAAGTATATACTACGGACAATGACTATTTAGGTAAGATTCGTGAAATTACGTCTTTACCATCGAATGATGTGTGGGCGATTCAACGTCCAAATAAAGGACAAGATATTTTGATTCCTTATATTGAAGATATTGTATTAGAGATTGATTTGGCTGGTAATCGCGTGGTGATTGAACCGATGGATGGCTTAATTGAAGATGTGGACACAGAAAAAGGTGACGCCTAATGCAGATTGATGTCTTAAGCCTTTTCCCGGAGATGTTTGAAGGGCCAATGAATACGTCGATTATTGGGAAGGCCCAGGAAAAAGGGGTAGCCAATATTGATATTACGGACTTTCGTAAGTTTGCAGTAAATAAACACGGTCATGTGGACGATTACCCATATGGCGGTGGTGCTGGGATGTTGCTTCGGGTTGACCCGATCCATGATGCTTTAGAAGAAATTGAGCGTAAGCATCCTGATACCAAAAAACGGGTTATTTTGATGGATCCAGCTGGTGAAACGTTTACGCAAAAGCATGCGGAATCATTTGCAGAAGATGCGCATTTGATTTTTATTTGTGGCCATTATGAAGGCTATGACGAGCGGATTCGGTCATATGTAACCGATGAGATTTCAGTTGGAGACTATGTGCTCACTGGTGGCGAATTAGGGGCTATGATTGTGATTGATGCGACTGTTCGTTTGCTTGAAGATGCTGTTGGAAACGAAGCGTCTATCACTGGTGATTCTTTCTCAACTGGACTACTAGAATACCCACAATATACGCGTCCAGCTGAATACAAAGGGATGAAGGTGCCGGATGTGCTAATGTCTGGGAACCATGCTAAGATTGCGGATTGGAAAGAGAAAGAATCTTTACGCCGGACCTATGAACGCCGTCCAGATATGTTGAAGAACTATCCATTAACGCCCAAGCAAGCGAAGTGGCTTGAAGAAATTAAAGCAGAAACTGAGTAGGGCTGTTTGTTAGCGTGGTCTATTGTGTGGATCCCAGTTTCATGCTAGATTGAACATGGCTATCCTTTTTATTTATTCCCTATTCTTGATACAATATGAGTTAAGGATGGAGATGATGTTATGCCATGGAATATGCAAGATTATCCTAACAACTTAAAAAATTTTGATGAGGTTGAACGTAAGAAGATCATTGAGATCATGAATGCTATGGAAGCTGCGGGTTACAAGGAGGAAGATTTAATCCCAATTGCGATACAGCAAGGGAAAGAATGGTATCAGAATGCTTCTGATAAAGAGATTTCGGAAGTTAAACATGCAAGCAATCCTAAAAAGAGCGACAAGCATGATACTGAATCGGCTAATCCTGAATTGATGGATGAAGACGTGCAGGTGAAGTTTGATCATGAGCTTGAACAATGGCAAGTGATTACCGTGAAGGCGGAACGCGCTGCGGATACTTTTGACTTAAAAGAGGATGCTGTGAAGCGGGCTAAGGAAATTGCTGATAACAAAGGAACCAAAGTCATTGCTTATACCAAGGATGGTAAGCGGCAATAAAAGTCAAAATATTATAGTTAGACATCATAAAACACCTACCTTTAGGATATTAGAGGTAGGTGTTTATTTTTATTCGAAAATGGTATTGGCTACGTTCAATTGTTTCATTAATGGTGTCTTTTTGAATTGGTGTTCATCAATGTCTGCTAAAATTGACCGTAAAAGATTGATTCCTTCAAGGATATGTTCACCTTTATTTAACATGACACATTCAGCTCGTGACCCCATAGATACATCCGAAATTTCAGCTCTTGAAGGTACGCCGGATTTTACCAAGGACTCAAGAACCTGGGTGGCCCAGATTACAGGGATTTGCGCAGCTTCGCAGAACCAAAGGATTTCTTCTTGAACAACAGATAGTCGTAGATAGCCAACTTCTACAGCTAGGTCTCCTCTAGCAATCATAATGCCTGTTGGTCGGTAGCGGTTAGCCTCGATGATGATATTGATGAGATTCTCAAATCCAGAAATGGTTTCTAACTTGATAGTAGCTAGTTTATCTTGATCTTCACTTACTTTTTCTGCCATTACTTGGTTAATATGGCGAACGTCATCCAAATTGTGGACGAAGGAGAAGCCAATCACGTCAGCAGCTTCTTTTGAAAAAGCTAAGTCGTCAATGTCTTTATCGGTTAATACAGGGATATTCAATTCACGGTCAGGAAAGTTGATCCCTTTTGTCGCTTTTACTTTCTTACCATTTGATGCCATTTGGGTGATGGTAATTTTTACCCCTTCAGGATAGACTTTTTGGACTTTACCTTGAATTTTCCCATCATCAAGGGACACCACTTCATCAACCTTTAAATCTTGAATCAGTTCTGGAATTGGACAGGATAAGACTATTTCACAGTCATAAAAGTCCTTTAACACCGTATCACTCGTTAGGAAGAAGACATCCCCTTCATAAAGCTTAGGATTTTGTAAAGTGGTATAGATAGCTTGGATACGCACTTTAGGACCAGCGATATCAGTGAAAATTTTAATATCGCGCTGGTATTTCTTGCCAGATTGATGAATATTTTTGACCATTTTCCGCCAAGTAGTTACATCATCATGGGCACAGTTAATACGGGCAACGTCTAAACCAGCTTTCACCATGCGGTCTACTAGGTCTTGGTCAGTGGCGGCTTCATTGGGCATGGTAACCATGATACGGGAATAGCGGTCTTTAGCGCCTGGGCCAAAGAAATCATTGGTGAGTTGGTCAAGTGTAGAGCCGTGACCTTGACTGGTTTTGGTCATATGTTCAGGAATATCGACTGCGGGCATGTCCGCGCTTTTTGCTAAATGATAAGCGACTAAATCAAGGGTAGATAGTACATGTCCTTCAAGACGACCGAGTGAAGAAAGGCCCAGATTTCCTAGTTTTAATTGTAAGTCGCGAATATCACGGCGACGAAGGGCAACATAATAGGCAAAATTTAAGGCTGCTTCCTTAAAATCTTCACGGAGGGTGGCAGGATTCCAAGATGTATAAATTTGTTACCCCTCTTGGTAAACGGTTTCACGTAAGTCGGCTACTTCTAAATATAAATCTTTGTAAATATTGTTTACTTGTTGTTTGTCATTTGTCATTACGAGATCTCCTTTATCTATTCTGTAACCGTTTCCTATTCATCTATTATTGTATCGTGAAGTGGCGTAAGGAACAAATATTTGTATAGTGAGGGTGGGAGATTTTCCCTTATTAATACCTATGACATTATTACTTGTTAATAACAATTTATATCAAGAAATGTTCAACTTTCTATTTACAATAAGTGATAGATTTGTTACAATATTTAAGGTGTTGTTTGGACACATACTTTATGATATTCCGCTGTGGCAAAATTGTCATATGAGTGTTGTTGAAAGGAGAGAATCTACATGAGTAATTTAATTGATCAAATCACTTCAGAACAACTACGTAACGATGTACCTGACTTCCGTCCTGGTGACACTGTTCGTGTACACGCGAAAGTTGTTGAGGGTGAACGTGAACGTATCCAGTTATTTGACGGTGTTGTTATTCAACGTCGTGGTGCTGGTATCAGCGAAACTTACACAGTTCGTAAAATTTCAAACGGTGTTGGTGTTGAACGTACTTTCCCAGTACACACACCACGCGTAGCTAAAATTGAAGTATTACGTGAAGGTAAAGTTCGTCGTGCTAAATTGTTCTACTTACGTGACTTACATGGTAAAGCTGCACGTATTCCAGAACGTCGCCGTAACAAACAAAAATAAGGCTACTGCAGTAGCTATACAGAAAATCCCGATCGAGCTTATCCTTGGTTGGGATTTTTTTATTTGGGAAAGAAAATAAATGCATTATTGTGAAGAAGGGGTATGGTTGTGATGCATGAAGGGCGATTGAATTATCGTTTGGTGTTATTGAGTGTTATTTCAGGTATCCTAGTGGGCATTGTTGTTTCATTATTTAGAGTCGCTATACCGTTTTTGATGGGGCTAGTAACGTGGCTTTTAAATTGGGGACAGGCTTCAATCGGTCATAGTTTTTTATTTATACTGGCTTTAGGATTGATTGGTTGTTTCGTGGCTTGGACGGCACAAAGAGAACCTATGATTGGTGGATCAGGTATTCCACAAATTGCTGGAAAGTTGAGTGGGCAGTTAAATTTTTCTTGGCCATCTGTTTTATTTTATAAAATAACTGGTGGATTACTCGCGATTGGGTCAGGACTTACACTAGGGCGAGAAGGACCCTCAGTACAAATTGGGGCAGCCATAGGTCAGGGAGTAGCAGAGGTGACTAAATCATCTAAAGAATCTACGAAATATTTGATTGTCGGCGCTGCAGGAGCCGGTTTGTCTACAGCTTTTAATGCCCCTGTATCTGGTATTATTTTCTGTTTAGAGGAATTATTGAAGAAGGTTACCCGTCGTGGTTTTCTATCTGCCACTTTAACGATTATTACTGCAACTCTCGTATCGATTGCGTTGATTGGGAATGATGCTGTGATGACGATTCCTCGAGCCTTACGGGTGGAAATGGCAACTTATCCGTATTTACTTATTTTAGGGGTATTGTTAGGTTTATCAGGTGTGTTGTTTAATACCGTTATCTTATGGTCTAAAGCGATTTATCGTCATTGGCAGCTAGCATCTTTTTGGAAAATGGTTTTTCCTTTCCTCATCACAGCCGTGGTATTGTTATTTGATGCGCGGTTAATTGGTTCTGGTGAACAATTGATTCTATTACCATTTTTAGACAACCCTAGCGTATTAACACTGGTTTACTTATTCGTGTCAAAAATACTGTTACTTGGTGTGGCTTTCGGGTCAGGAATTCCAGGGGGGATCTTTTTCCCGTTGTTATCTCTTGGCGCTTTAGTAGGGAATATTTATGCGAGTGGATTGCATGCCTTAGGTCTAGTGGACGCGTACACGATTATGGTCTTTACTGTCATTGCGATGGCTGCGCATTTTGCAGCGATTGTACGTGCGCCATTAACGGGTATTTTCTTGATTCTAGAAATGACAGGGGGATCTATCCAGTATCTACTCCCAATTGCCATTGTCACTTTTATTGCTTATTTCGTGGCAGAAATATGTCAATCTAAACCTGTATACGAATCATTATTAGGGTTGATGGTGAATGATTGAGAATAGCGTCTTTGGTGTAGGCCTTTAATCGCAGAACATGGCTTTGATGGCCTTATATTTTTCAAAGGTATATCACTAAAAGTTAAAAAACAGCTACTAAGAGATTGATATCATCTAGTAGCTGTTTTATTTATCTAAAATTTGCTTATTTATTTTTTCTTAGATATAGTTCTTTAATCTTCTAAGAAGATCGCTTTTGTTTCTAAGTAGTCTTCAACACCGTATAGACCGTTTTCGCGTCCTAATCCGGATTGTTTGTAACCACCAAATGGGGCAAGGGGATTACGTCCCGCTTTATTCACAAAGATATTTCCAGTGCGTAATTGCTTAGCGACTTCATAAGCTCTTTCATCTGGTCCGACTACAGCACCTGAAAGGCCGTAAATTGAGTCATTAGCAATTTCAATAGCTTCTTCTTCAGTTTCATATGTGATGATGGCGAGTACAGGACCAAAAATTTCTTCTTGGGCAATCGTCATATCATTTGTGACATTTGTAAAGACAGTAGGTGTTACAAAATGACCAGTTTCGCTGGCTGGTTTTTTATCACCGACTAAAACCTTTGCGCCTTCTGCTTTACCTTTTTCAATATATTCGAGCACAGTTTGTTTTTGATTAGCGGATACCATTGGCCCTACAAGGGTATTTGGATCAGCAGGGTCACCTAAAATAACATTCTTTTCATAGTAAGATTTTACTTCTGCTTCCACATCTGCTAATTCGTCTTTAGGAACCAATAATCTTGTCAGTGCAGTACAAGTTTGCCCTTGGTTATTTAAAATCGTCCCCATGGCTTTTTTAACGGCAAAGGATAAATCGCCACCTGGTAAATAAACGAGTGCTGATTTGCCACCTAATTCAAGAATGATATGTTTAATACCTTTAGCAGCGTTTTCATATAGTCCTTGACCAACTTCGGTTGACCCGGTAAAGGAAACAACAGCAACATCTTTATGTTCAGCTAGATAGTTTCCAACACCGCCACCGCTACCAAGGATTAGGTTGAATACACCTTTTGGAAAGCCTACTTTTTCAGCTAATTCAAATAGTTTTACTGCAGTGAGTGGTGTATCAGATGCTGGTTTCACAACTACGGTATTCCCAGCTAGTAGTGCAGGGGTGATTTTTCGTTGGATTTGATTTAATGGATAGTTCCAAGGCGTAATTGCTGCAACTACACCGTATCCTTCTTTAATGACTTTAGTATTTCCAACTTGGTCAGTTAAGTCGTAGTCTTTGATTGCCTCTATTGTGGCAGACATTTCATCAATGGCTAAACCAACTTGTCCCGACTCAGAGAAGGTCTTGGCAGCACCGAATTCTTCAACAATAATATCTCGTAATTCATCTTGATGTGCCTTAATTTCAGCTAATAATTTTTCTACATATTTGGTTCTTTTTTCAAGGGATAATTTATTCCAAGCAGGGAAGGCTTTTTTTGCGGCTTCAACTGCTTGGTCAACATCTTCATTAGAAGAGTATGCGACTTGGGCAATGGTTTCTTCAGTTGTTGGGTTTTCTACGTCTTTGAATTCATTATTAGTAGGGGTTGTCCACTCACCATTAATGAAATTAGTATATTGTTTCATGAGAAATCCTCCTTTAAGCTCTTGTCTATCTATCTTCCATGATAAAGGAGATTTGAAAAGCTGGCTAGTGAAATGAATTGGCACTAGCCTATGTTATATCCATAGTGCGGTGAAAAAGGCTTTTTATTTTAAAAATAACGGTAATCGATTACTTTATTTGAAATAAAAATGACTTTGCATCAAATAGCGCTAGAATTTATAGGTCTAGACGCTTATAATTAGCTATCAGAAGAATGTTGATACCGAATTCTACGGTATTTTCAGGTTAATGGAGGAGCAGATATGAAATTAGGGATAGCGGGGACTGGGAAGGTTGTTGAGCAATTTTTGCCAGTAATTGCTGAGTTACCAGAAATTCAAGTAACAGCAATTAATTCAACACCCAAAAGTGTTGATAAGGCTATAGCCTTTCAAAAGCAATATGGTATTGATCAAGTATATAGTGATTATAATCAATTTTTGATGAAAGCAGATATCGATACGGTATATGTTGCCGTCATTAATAACTTACATTTTCCTTTTGCGAAGGAAGCATTACTTCATGGTAAGCATGTTATCTGTGAGAAACCTTTCACGATGTCACAAAAGGAATTAATCGAATTAGAACGACTATCCATTGACTATGATTTAGTATTGGCTGAGGCTGTAACAGGTCAATTTGTCGAAAATTATGGTAAAATCCGTGAACTTTTACCACTTATTGGTGATATTAAGTTAATTGAATGCAATTTCTCAAAATATTCGAGTAAGTATGATGCTTTCACAGCAGGGAACATTTTGCCGGCCTTTGATATCAAAAATGGTGGCGGTGCCTTGATGGATTTAAATTCATCCAATATACATTTTGTCGTTGGTTTAATCGGTAGACCAAAGAAAGTGGCTTACTACCCCAACATTGCAAATGGGATTGATACATCTGGTGTGTTGATCATGGACTATGGCTACGCAAAAGCCGTATGTATGGCTTCAAAGGATTCTACAGGGAAAAACGGGGCAACAATTCAAGGGACGAAAGGTACTATCAGGGTAAATAGTGCAACGAATAGGGTCACATCATTTGATATCTGGACAAATGACGGGTATACAGACCACTTTGAATTAAATACATACGACCATAAGATGGGTGCAGAATTTGAGATTTTTGCCAATTGGATTGATCACGGTGATACGACGTTTGCAGAAGAGCACTTAGCCCAAAGTTTAACTGTCATGGAAGTTTTAGACATGGCTATCGCAGATTCAGACCTCAAAGAAGACCCTCTTTGGGAGCCAAAACTGACATTTTAATTAGGTAAGATGTCATGCCTTTTTAATGATTCTTGCAACTGCTATGACTATTGAGTTCATAGAGGTGACGATAGCTTTATAATGAATCGGCCTTTTTAGTTACTAGGTTTATGACAAGCTTATGTTACAATGAGGATAGTAATGAATTTAGAGGATAAACGGAGGAATACCATGCCATCAATTGAACCAATTTTAGAAAAAATGTTTAACGATAAGAAAGTACCCGTTAAGAAGAATAAATTCAATGAAGACCAAGTTGTTTTCTCAGGTGCTTACCGTATTGCTGAAGATAAAACGATTCCTTTTAACGTCGTAGCGCGTGAGTTTAAAGAAGGTTCATCGGTAACGGAATACCAAATCACTTATCGTAAACTAGTCCAAGTTGAAGATTTCAACAATCAAACTAAAGCTTTAGCAGTTATTAATGAAATTAACTTAAAACGTGCAGGCTACTATACCTTGATTTTGACTGGTGACGGAGAAATTTACCTACGCTTATTATCAAGAACAACTGAAGATCCACAATTATTATATGAATTAATGGTCTTTGGTTCAGCAACAGCACGCCTTGTTTACCCTGAATTAGAAGAGAAGATTAATGGGAAAAAGGTCCAAGTCTTACAAACACAACCTAAAGCTGAATAATAAATGAAACATATTCAATATCAACCACCTAAAATGGATGCCAAACCGGCTTTCGTTTTAGGTGTTTTTTTATGTTAATTATTTGCAACAAACACAGAAAGTACAATTTAGATACAATTTTGTAAAATCGATTAAAAAGCTTAACGTTTATAGTATAATTTAACTCGAATGTTCGTTTTTAATTCGGATAAAACGGTTTTTCACGATATTTTCACTTAAAACGTTCATGTTTTACTTGAGTTTACACAAAAAATCCTTTAAGGTAGTCATATGATTATCCGGAAAAACGAATATTCATAAATAATTCAATGGAAACGTATGTTTTTTAAAAAGGAGCGGTTTTTAGTAATGCTTATTTATACAGGAAAAACAAAAAATTTATGCCAAGATGATAACGGCCAATATTATTTCCAATTTAAAGACGATGTTACGGGTAAAGATGGGGTATTTGATCCAGGTGAGAATCAAGTTGGGGCAACAATTGAAGGATCAGGCCATAGTAATGTTGTGCTTTCAACATACTTTTTTGAATTATTTAAAGAAAAGCAAATTCCCACACATTATATTTCTTCAAATACAACAGAGAATACGATGCAAATTAAAAAAGCCTCTGTCTTTGGAGAAGGATTAGAAGTGATTTGTCGGTTTAAAGCAGTAGGAAGCTTTATTAGACGTTACGGTGCTTATATTGAATCTGGTACACCACTTGATGCCTATGTTGAATTCACTTTAAAAGATGATGACCGTCAAGATCCATTAATTACGCAAGACGCGCTTGAACAATTAAATATTTTAAAAGCTGGCGAATATGAACAATTAAAAAAATTAACACAAGATATTTCATTGGTGATTAAAGAAGCTTTGGCAGATAAAGGGTTAACATTATATGATATCAAATTGGAATTTGGTCGCTTAGAAGGTAGTGATGAAATTGTTTTAATTGATGAAATTTCAGGCGGAAATATGCGTGTTTATAAAGGCGATGAATATATTGAACCTTTAGCCTTAGTTCATTACTTTGAATAAGTGGAGGACCAAAATGCAAGTCATTACAAAAAATAATGCCCAATTTGATGTTGAAGGACAAAAGTATAGAAAAGAAGCAGTAGAATTCCTTCAATTTAATGAAAACACTGAGATTACTTTTTATAATCTGTACCAATTTGAAAACACTTCTAAAGAAGCATTGGAACAGATTCAACATGCTTTATTTGATACAGAAAAATTAAGCTTTATTGAGACAATACCAGCAGCTGATTATACCTTTCGCTACCGCCAAGTAACGGGCCAGTATAATGAACATGAACAAATGATGAACGAAATGATTCAACACATACTTGGCTTAAGTGAGGTTAAAGTCTTCCATTCAAAAGTAGTGACCTTAAATCATGTAAGCCAAGATCAAGGGCAAAGATTTGAAAACTTCCTTATTAATCCAGTCGAAAATACCGTTATTGCTATGGATGAATCCCCATTTGAAATTCATCCATCATCAACAGAAGAGTTAGATGAAGTGACAGGCTTCACTGAAATGACAGAAGCAGAGTTGTTAGAATTAGGCAAGCATTTTTCAATGGATTTAGATGATTTACGTTTTTGCCAAACTTACTTTAAATCTGAAAACCGTAATCCTAACCTAACAGAACTTAAAGTGATTGACACTTATTGGTCAGATCACTGTCGTCATACGACTTTTAACACTCAAATTGACATTGTCACTATTGACGCTGGTCAATATGAACCGCTTTTCAAAGCTGCTTTAAATGATTATTTAGAAAAAAGAGCCCAATTAGGTCGAACAGATCGACCAATTACTTTAATGGACTTAGGTACAATCCAAAGTCGCTACCTACGTGAAAATGGTATCTTGGACAACGTGGAAATCTCTCCAGAAGTCAATGCTTGTGCTTTAGAAATTAAAGTAGATGTAGATGGCACAGAAGAAGATTGGATTCTATATTTCAAAAATGAAACCCATAATCACCCAACTGAGATTGAACCATTTGGTGGTGCATCTACCTGTGTTGGAGGTGGAGTCCGTGACCCATTATCAGGTAGAAGTTGGGTATATCAAGGTATGCGTATTTCGGGTGCTAAAGACCCTAATGTACCATTTGAAGACACATACCCAGAGAAATTGCCACAAAGAACCATTTCAAAGCGGGCCTTAGAAGGCAATAGTGATTATGCTAATCAAATCGGACTGACTGGTGGTTATGCTGAAGAAATTTACCATCCAGGATATGAAGCCAAACGATTAGAGACAGGGGCTTTGATTTCAGCAGCTCCAAAGGATCATATTGTACGGGAAGAACCAGTTGCTGGAGATAAGATTATTTTATTAGGTGGCCGTACTGGCCGTGATGGTTTAGGGGCTGCAGTCGGTTCTTCACAAATTCAAACAGAACAATCACTAGAAAATGCCGGAGCTGAAGTGCAGAAGGGTGCAGCAGCAATTGAAAGAAAAATTACCCGCTTATTTAGAAGAGGGGAAGCCACACGCTTAATTAAACGCTGTAATGACTTTGGTGCTGGTGGTATTTCTGTTGCAGTAGGGGAACTTGCAGATGGTTTAAATATTCAACTAGATGATGTACCAGTGAAATATCCAGGTATGCATGGTGGTGAAATTGCCCTTTCTGAATCACAAGAACGTATGGCTGTTGTTGTAGCTGAAAAGGATATCGAAGCCTTTTTAAGCTATTGTACTGAAGAAGATGTCGAATCTACTGTTATTGCATCAGTAACAGAAAATGACCGTATGCAAATGACTTGGGCTGGTCAGCAAATTATTGATTTAAGTAGAAGTTTTTTAGATTCTAACGGCGCTGCTAAGCATGCGAATGCTATTTTGACGCAACCAACAAGTGTTTTTGAAAATGATGTTCACTCGGATACGACTTGGAATGAAGCGTCATTAAATGCCTATATGTCTACTTTAAATAGAGCAGGTCAAAAAGCTATGGCTGAACAATTTGATGGTTCTATTGGTCGTGCTTCTGTCCTCTTCCCATTTGGTGGTAGATACCGTTCTACACCTGAATTAGGTATGGTATCTAAACTACCAGTACACGGCGGTAAAACAACCACCACGTCTGGTATGGCTTATGGTTTTGATCCTTATCTTTCTGAGCAATCGCCATTCCATGGTGGGTTCTATTCAGTGATTGAATCGGTTAGCCGGATGGTGGCTTTAGGTTTTGACTATAAAGATTTGCGATTATCCTTCCAAGAATTCTTTGAAAACTTAAAAGATGACCCTAAACGTTGGGGGAAACCAATGTTATCTCTATTAGGTGCTAATTTGGCTATGTCTGGCTTAGCTTTAGCAAGTATCGGTGGTAAAGACTCTATGTCAGGTAGCTTTGAGGATATCGATGTCCCACCAACTTTATTATCCTTTGCAGTTGCACAAGGGCATATTGATGAAGTTATCTCACGACCGTTTAAGCAAGTAGGGTCCAAAGTCGTTTTAATCGAAAATCCGTTACAAGATGATTTCACAATTGATTTACAAAAAGAAAAAGAAATCTATGAAACGATTCATCAATTGGCTAAAGGGGATGCTTTACTGGCAGCTTCTACTGTCGGTTTTAATGGCATGTTAAAAGACCTCATTGAGATGTCTTATGGGAATGGTATTTCTGTTCAAGTGTCAGAAACTTTAACCAACCGTTTAGCTGAACCGTTAATGGGTGCCTTTATTTTAGAATTAGCTGATGATCCAGCAACGCTATTAGCAGATATCCCTTATCAAGTGATTGGTCAGACACAAGCAGATGATATCCAAATTGCTGGACAAAATTATTCAGTGCAGGCAATTGAAGCAGCGTCAAATGAAGTTTTCGCCTCCGTATTTGATCAAACTGAAAATACCGCGCGTGAATTACCAACAACACTATCTAAAACGAATGCTTCGACTACAGTTGATAAAACAACGAAAGATGTTCAAGCATTCATACCAGTTTTATATGGTACGAATGGGGAATTTGATTTGCAGTTTGCTTTAGAAGCGGCTGGATTTAATTGTCAAATGATGGTCATTGCAGATTCGTCTCATGAAAAATTTGAACAATCTATTCAAGTATTTATTAAACATTTAAAAGAGAGCCAGCTATTAGCCTTACCAAATGGTGCAGTTTTTGGTAACCAAACTGATGAAGAAGGGCGTGCTTGGGAGTTAATTTTAACAAGACCGGATGTGCGTCAAGCAATTGAAGCACATTTACAAGCTAATCGCTTGATTACAGGTAATGGGGCTGCTTTCTCCGCTTTAATCCGTACAGGGTTAATTGAATTTGGAGAAGTCACAGGTCATTCAGCTATCCGCATATTACCTAACAAAAACGGTAAATTTATTTCTGATTTATATACTGGTCAAGTGCTTTCTGAAAATAGCCCGTTCACTAAGGGGCAAGGTAATCAAACCTATACAGCACCCATTGCAACTGCATTTGGGCGCGTAGATTTAGGAGAGGCCAGTTCAAAAATGAAAGCCCATGGGCAAGTTGTTGCTGGTTTTAAAACTTATTTTGCAGAAGAAAATATTGATGCGTTAACCAGTCCAAATGGTCTAGTATTTGGTTCTATTTCTTCATTTGAAAGAAGTGGAGAAGACTTATTCCAAAATGTGCCTAGTCAAGGCGAAAATCAATTTTTAAAACAAGCTTTTGCATATTTACAAGCCAAATAGGAGGATTTTATGTTCGTTAGAATTATTATGGGTAGTTCAAGTGATGTTGAAATTGCTCGAAAAGTAACTAGTAACTTAAGTAAATTTGAAATTCCTTATCAAGTATCCGTGATTTCTGCCCACCGTGCTTTAGATGATTTACAAGCCTTAGTTGGTCAAGATGATGCGGATGTCTATATTGGGATTGCTGGTAAAGCAGCCCATTTACCGGGTGTGATTGCAGGTATGACTATTAAACCAGTGATTGGTGTACCTGTTAAATCTTCTACGTTGTCTGGCTTAGACGCTTTATTATCCATCGTTCAAATGCCAAAAGGTGTACCAGTAGCTACAGTTGCCTTAGATGGTGGTGAAAATGCGGCAATACTGGCTACACAAATTCTAGCAGTTCAAGACCAAGATTTAAGTCAAAAATTAGCAGCTTATAAAAAAGAATTAAGTGCTGGTGTTCGTGATATGAACAATGAAGCAGCTGTTCAAGCATTGTAGTAGGTGAGTAAATGAGTGGTATTTTAGGTATCTATAGCTTCAAGGCTATCGAAGCTTTTCCACACCTATATTACGGTCTGTATGCCTTACAACATCGCGGTCAAGCTGCTGTTGGAATGGGAACAATTTTACCTAATGGGGAGGTAGCACTTCTCCGTAAAAATGGGCTAATTAGTGAACATTTTGGTGCTGGTTTAATTGAGCATATGGCGGGTAACAAGGGGATTGGATTTGTCCAATATCCCTTTGAAGACCGTGAAAGTGAACCAATGCCGTTTTTTGATAAAGGGGCTTTAATGGCGATTGATGGAGAAATTGAAAATCCCGATTTCACTTTTCAAGCCTGTATTGACACATTAGGGAAAGATGTGGAAGAAATTAAGGCTTATCTAGAACGATTAGTCGGGAAATTTACGTTAATTTACATGAATAAAGACCGCTTCATTGCTTACAAACATCTAGATGGTGTGAAACCTTTAGCGATTGGGAAGATGGACGATATGATTATTGCTAGTTCGGAAACCGCTGCTATTGATAGTATTGCTGGACAAGTGATTCGTGAAATTCAACCGGGTGAGTTATTTGTGCAAACTAAATCACAAAGTATTTCTTATTACTTATCAGCAAATATGGAAGCAACTGAAAACCTGGACGCTTTTGAATTTATTTATACTGCCCGCCCTGATTCGATTTTGGATGGGATTTCTGTATATGATGCGCGTTACCGTTTAGGTGAAATTTTGTGGCAGGAAGATCAATTACGTAAAGGTGTGGTCATTGGTGCGCCTGAATCGGGTATCATTTCTGCATTGGGCTATGCAAATGCTTCCGGTTTACCTTACCAACAAGGTTTCGTTCGTAACCGCTATATTGGTAGAACTTTTATTCAATCTTCTCAAGTTATTCGAGAGCGCGATATTGAAATTAAACTAACGCCTATTAAAAGTATTGTGGCTAATAGAGAGATTATCTTAGTAGATGATTCTATTGTACGTGGTTCAACGATTAAACGGACGGTCAATACGTTAAAAGAGGCTGGGGCAAGTAAAATCCATGTCCGAATTGCTGCACCGCCAGTTGTAAAGGATGAATCGATGACGGTAGATATTCCAGATAAACAGCAACTAGTAGCTTATAACCGTAGTGTTGATGAAGTAAGAGACCTTATTGGTTGTGATAGTTTGAAATATATTAGTTTAGATGGGTTCCACCGCGCTATCGGACGAAATAAACTTTATGAACCTTATTTTACTGAAGAGTAGGAGAGAAAAATGGGATTAGATTATAAGTCTGCTGGTGTAAATAAAGAGGCTGGCTACCAGCAAGTGCAATTAATTAAAGACATGATGAAAGCCACTTATACAGATCAGGTGATGACTGAAACAGGCGGCTTTTCAGGTATGGTTGAACTCAGCGCCCATAAAGTGAAAGAACCGGTCCTTGTTTCAGGAACGGATGGCGTAGGGACTAAGTTAATGATTGCACAAGCCTTGGGTATTCATGATACCGTGGGCATTGATTTAGTTGCTATGTGTGTCAATGACATCATTTGCCAAGGTGCTAAGCCTTTATTTTTCCTAGATTATATTGCTACAGGTAAATTGATTCCTGAGAAGATGGCTAACATTGTTGAAGGTGTCGCGAATGGTTGTAAGCAAGCTGGTGCTGCCTTAATCGGTGGAGAAACAGCTGAAATGCCAGGTATGTATAGCGAGGATGAATATGACCTTGCTGGATTTGCAGTGGGGCTAGTAGATAAGCAGCAAATAATCACAGGAAAAGATATTAAAGCTGGTGATATTGCGATTGGCTTACCATCTTCAGGTGTACATAGTAATGGTTTTTCTTTAGTTAGAGCGATATTAGCGAAGAATAATATGACTTTTGACCATCCATATCCAAATACTGACCAAACTATTGGGCAAGTATTATTAACACCTACTAAAATCTATGCGAAAGATATTTTAGCGCTAATTGAAGCAGTTACCATTAAAGGGTTAGCCCATATCACTGGTGGTGGTTTATTTGAAAATATCCCACGTGTACTACCAGAAGGATTAGGTCTAACTGTTCAACGTGAAAAAATGCCAAGTTTACCTATTTTTGAATATTTACAAGAACTTGGTCAAATTACTGATGAGGAAATGTTTGCAACCTTTAATATGGGGGTCGGTATGGTGATTTTTGTTGATCCATCTGATTTAGATACGGCTTTGAAGGTGTTAGCAGATAATGACGCAAAAGCTTTTATATTAGGTCAGGTGAATGTGCAAGAGGCTGAGGTAAGTTTTGTATGATCAAAATTGGTGTATTAATCTCTGGAAATGGTACAAATCTGCAAGCGGTGATGGATGCTTGTCGTTTGGGAATTTTACCAGCAGAAGTAGCTGTTGTGATTTCTAATCAGGCAGATGCTTATGGATTGAAAAGAGCGGAAATGGCGGGTATTGATCATTTATATGCCAATGATGATCAGAAAATTTTAGCTAGCTTGAAAAACCATCAAGTGGATATTGTTGTCTTGGCTGGTTACTTAAAGCTTATTTCTAAAGAGTTGGTTCAAGCTTTTGAAGGCCGGATGATAAACATTCATCCCTCATTAATTCCTGCATTTTCAGGTAAGGGATATTATGGATTAAAAGTCCATCAAGCAGTGATTGATCGAGGCGTTAAAGTAACAGGGGCTACAGTACATTTAGTGGATGAACGGTTTGATGAGGGAAAGATACTCATTCAAGAACCTGTTCAAGTTTTAGCAAGTGATGATGCCAAAAGTTTACAAGCAAGCGTTTTAAAAGTAGAGCATCGCATATTAATTACAGCGATTGCTGATTTAATTCAAGAAATGAATAAATAATACGGAAACATAAGGAGATATGTATGAAAAGAGCTTTAATTTCTGTTTATGATAAGACTGGTATTGTAGCATTTGCAGAAAAATTAGATCAACTAGGATGGGAAATCATTTCTACTGGCGGGACAAAAACCTTACTAGAGGAAGCTGGTATCAAGGTAATTGCTGTTGAAGAAGTGACTAACTCTCCTGAGATTTTAGAAGGCCGTGTAAAGACCTTACATCCTCATGTTCATGGCGGTATTCTTTTTAATCGTGATATCGCCAGTCATCAAGCAACTGTAGATGAAATGGGTATTCATGCCATTGATATGGTGGTGAATAGTTTATACCCATTTGAAGAAACAGTGAAGAATGGCGTAGCAAGTAAAGCAGAAATTATTGAAAAAATTGATGTCGGTGGACCTTCAATGATTCGTGCAGCTGCTAAAAATTATAAAGATGTGTTAATTGTTACCGCTACTGAGGATTATGAGCGAGTAGCTGATGCTTTGGAAAATGACCAAAATACGCTTGAATTACGCGAAAGTTTAGCTGCAAAAGCTTTTAGATTAACAGCTTTTTATGATGCCATGATTGCTGAATACTTTACAGCTGAAACAAATGAACAATTTCCAGAGTTATTCACTAAGGGATACCGCTATAAAGAGTTATTGCGTTATGGTGAAAATCCTCATCAAGCAGCGGTTTATTATGAAAGCCCGCTAGAAGAGGATTTTGATTTAGAACAACTTCATGGTAAACAGATTTCTTACAATAATTATAATGACATGCGGGCAAATATGGACTTAGTGCAAGAATTTGATGAACCAGTGTGTGTGGCTGTTAAACATGCAAATCCTTGTGGGGTAGCGGTTGGAAAAACACCTGCTGAAGCTTATCAAAAAGCCTTTGAAGGTGATCCTATTTCCATTTTTGGTGGTATTATCGGCTTTAACCGTACGGTTGATGCAGAAACTGCTGATCAGTTAGCTAGAATTTTCTTAGAAATTATTGTGGCTCCTGACTTCACTGAAGAAGCGTTTGCTATTTTAAGTAAGAAAAAGAATATTCGTTTAGTGAAGTCCACTAAATTAGGTGAATTCAAAGGTAAAAAGACCACCTATAAAGAAACAGTAGGTGGATTATTACTTCAAGATAAAGATTTAAGTATTTATGGTGAAGATGGGATCGTATTGAAATCTGACCGCCAAGTAACGGATAAAGAGTTAGAAGATATGGACTTTGCTTGGAAGGTGGCGAAACACTGTGCATCAAACGCTATGGTTATTGCTAAAGATAAACAAACCATAGCGCTAGGCCATGGGGAAGTGCGTCGTGTCTGGGCTTTAGAAGATGCACTAGAGCGGTCTGAATTCCCATTAGCTGGCGCTGTCGTTGCTTCTGATGGTTTCTTCTTCCCAGATACCATTGATACTTTACATGAATATGGCATCAAAGCGATTGTTCAACCGGGTGGATCAGTACAAGATGAAAAAGTCATCGAAGCAGCTAAAGCTTATGATATTTCAGTATTGTTCACAGGTATGCGTCATTTTAAACACTAATAAGCTGAGGAGATATCATGAAAATTCTAATTATTGGTGCGGGTGGTAGAGAACATGCGATTGCTTGGAAATTGTCTCAGTCTAAGCGACCAGTTGATATTTTTATTGCACCTGGAAATGCGGGGACGGCTAGCGACTTTACGAATGTTGATATTGACGTGATGGATTTCGATCATTTAGTGAAATTTGCCTTATCTGAGCATATTGAACTAGTGATTGTAGGTCCAGAAGATCCCTTAAGTGCGGGCATTGTTGATGCCTTCCAAGCGGTTGATATTCCTATTTTTGGTCCTAACCAAAAGAGTGCTCGACTTGAAGCGAGTAAGGATTTTACCAAACAATTTTTGAATAGGTATCAAATTCCGACCGCTCAATCATTTACTACAGATAATTATTTGGAAGCCAAGGATTATATCAGCCAGTCTGCTTTACCGATTGTGATTAAAGCGGATGGCTTATGTAAAGGGAAGGGCGTTGTGATTTGTCAAACTTTTGAAGAAGCAGATGCCACTTTGAAGGATATGTTGCTCGATCAAAGTTTTGGTACTAGCGGTAGCCAGGTCGTGATTGAAGATTATCTAGAGGGGCATGAGCAGTCATTATTGTGTTTTGTGTCGAATAACAGATTAGTGCCCATGGATACAGCCCAAGATTATAAAAAGGCCTTTGATGGTGATTTAGGTCCTAATACAGGTGGTGTGGGGGTTTATTCCACACCAGACAATGAAGATGACGTCCTACAAGCTAAGATAAATGCTATTTTAGGTCAAATTGAAGCTGGATTAGTGGCGGAAGATTTTGCTTTTTATGGGATTTTATTTATCGGTTTTATGATTCAAGATGGCGAACCAATGGTACTTGAATTTAACGTCCGTTTTGGAGACCCTGAAACAGAAGTATTGTTACCGAGATTAGAGAGTGACTTATTGACAGTCTTTGAAAAAACGCTAGATGGGACTTTGGATTCAGCTGATTTGACTTGGTCTAATCAAGCAGCTGTCGGTGTTGTGTTGTATTCAAAAGGTTATCCTGGACCCTATGACAATCATCAATTGATTCAAGCCTTACCTGATGATGCCCTTATTTTCCATAATGGGACATCCAGAGACGAAAAAGGGCAATTGCTGACCAACGGTGGGCGAGTATTAACTCCCGTTGCCTTAGCGGATGATCTTCAAACAGCACGGCAAGCAGTATATGATGTGGTTGCAGAAATCCATGGGAAATCCTTAACTTACCGGACAGATATTGCTTTACTTTAAAATTGAATACTTTTCATGAAACTAGTATATGGTGTCTATGCCTTTGGGTAAGCATGATGTACTAGTTTTTGCTATTATTTTACCCATGAAAAAACTGACAAAAAAATGGTATTTTAGAAACTTTTATTTTGACATTGATTTGAGTCTTAGTATAATAGTTAGCGTGCGAACTATATATCAATGATAGAGAAGGTGACAAGAATGAAAGATGAGCATCAGCCAATGTACATAGGTGGCTTGCTAAGGGAGTTAACAATTGCAGTCCATCGAAATATTGGTGTCGAACTTAGTGAGCACGAATTGGGAGATATGAAGGGTCCGCAATCAATGGCTTTGGGTTATATTATCCATGCATCTACCCAAGATGAGCTGTATGTGAAAGACCTGGAAAAATATATGAAGATTCGTAAATCAACAGCTTCTGAATTGGTGAGCCGATTAGAGAAGAATGGGTATGTGAGAACGGAGAAATCACAAAAAGATGGTCGTTTAAAAAGACTCATTGTGACAGAGGAAGGGCATGAGGCCCATGACCGCATTCTCTATTTACTACAGGAAGTAGACGATAGACTAGTTGCTGGTTTATCACAAGAAGAAGTCGACACATTTGTTCGTATATTGAACAAATTAATTCAAAATATGCAATCTTAAGATAGGTTGTGATTAGGGGGAAATGAAAGGTGCTAAAACTATTAGCAAAAGCAAATAAAAAGGAAAGACTGCTTGCTTTACTAAGCTTGTTACTGATTATGCTGCAAGTTTATTTAGAGTTAGAAATCCCTGACTACATGTCAGAAATTACAGCGTTACTACAGATGCCAGATACGGTGACTTCAGATATTTGGGAACCTGGGTTGGTAATGGTTGGTTTATCATTAGCTTCCTTTGCCTCTGCTATATTGGTAGGTTACTTTGCCGCACGAATTGCAGCCAGTTTAACTGCCCGTATTCGTGGTGAAGTTTTTGATACGGTGATGAGTTATTCAGCTAATGAGATTAATCAGTTCTCTGTACCAAGTTTAGTGACGCGTTCTACCAATGATTTGACACAAATTCAAATGTTAATTGCCTTAGGTCTTCAAGTGGTATTACGTGGACCAATCATGTCTATCTGGGCGATTGCCAAAATTTCCGGTCAAAACTGGCAATGGTCAGTGACGACAGCAGCTGCTGTTGTTGTCTTACTCATTATGATTAGCTTTATTATGTATTTTGCAGTACCGCGTTTCAAAAAAATTCAAACCATGACTGATAACCTAAATGCGGTAACGCGTGAAAACTTAACTGGTTTACGTGTCATCCGGGCGTATAATGCAGAAGATTACCAAAATAAAAAATTTGCTAAAGCCAATGATGATTTAACCAATACACAAATCTTTGTCAACCGGATTATGGGGATTATGCAACCAGGGATGACTTTAGTCTCTAATGGGCTAACTTTAGCGGTTTACTGGACAGGTGCTTATCTAATTGCGGATGCAGCACAAGGGCCAGAGCAAATTGACTTATTCTCTGACATGGTTGTATTCACATCCTACGCTATGCAAGTGATTATTGGTTTCTTATTAATGATTATGATCTTTATGCTTCTACCTCGTGCCATTGTTTCAGCAAATCGGATTAACGAAGTGTTAGATTTAATACCTTCAATCGCTTTTAATTCGGATAGTATTGAAACAAGTGAACAAGGTAGTGTTGAATTTAAAAACGTCACGTTTAAATACGGTGATGATGCTAAACCCGCCCTTAAAGATATTGACTTTAAAGTCAACAAGGGTGAAACCTTAGCCATTATTGGTTCAACTGGTTCTGGTAAATCAACATTAATCCAAATGATTCCACGTTTATATGACGTTTCTGAAGGGCAAGTATTGGTTGATGGGCAAGATGTTAAAGATTTTGACCATATGACTTTGAATAATATTGTGGGTTATATGCCGCAAAAACCAGTTCTTTTCTCAGGGACTATTCGTTCAAATATGAACCTTGGTGAAAGTAATGAACATTTAGAAGATGAAGCATTAACAGACGAAGAAATTTGGTATGCACTAGATACTGCACAAGCGAGAGACTTTGTTGAGAGTGAGCCAGACCGGTTAGATACCCGTGTTGCTCAAGGAGGTAATAACTTCTCTGGTGGTCAAAAACAACGTTTAGGGATTGCTCGCGTGCTTGCGCGTAAACCAGAGATTCTGATCTTTGATGATTCATTCTCTGCATTAGATTACCAGACAGATAAGACATTGCGTGCCATTTTAGCGGAAAGAATGGCTGACACGACAAAAATCATTGTGGCGCAACGTATTTCAACGATTATGGATGCAGATGAGATTTTAGTTCTAGACCGTGGAGAAATTGTTGGTCGCGGTAAACATCAAACGTTATTGGCAGAAAATAAAGTATATCAAGAGATTGCTTATTCACAATTATCAGAGGAGGAATTAGCAAATGCGTAAGAAAAAAGATGCAAATCAACCTTCATTGATGGTGAATATGATGAAATATGCCAAGGAATATAGATGGCCCTTTGTTGTGGCAGTTATCCTAGCAATGGGTGGCTCTATAGCATCTATTATCGGTCCTGACCGGTTAGGGGATATGACGGATAAGATTACAGAAGGGTTGATGTCACCGGATGGGATTGACTTGGCGGCAGTTTCAAAAATTGCCATAACCCTTGTGATTATCTATGTAATTGGGGCCATATTCACTTATATTCAAACTTTTGTGATGGCAACGATCATTCAAAAGTTTTCAAGAAAGTTACGGAAGAATGTATCTGATAAAATTGACCGCTTGACTTTACGTTATTTTGATAGTCATAGTCACGGGGACACTTTAAGTCGGGTAACCAACGACTTGGATTTGGTTGGTCAGTCCTTAAACCAAACCATGTCTTCATTCATACCATCTGTGACTTTATTGATTGGGACTTTGGTGATGATGTTCTACAATAATATGATGTTGACCTTCGTCACTTTAGTTTCTGTGATTATCGGATTTGTTGGCATTGTTTTAATTCTACGCCGTTCACAAGGTTATTTTATTTCACAACAAAAGAATTTAGCAAATGTGAATAGTATTGCTGAAGAGTCTTACTCTGGTCAAAGTGTGTTAACGACGATTAATGCACGTCAGCAGATGACACAAACCTTTAATGAAGCGAATGAAGCTTTGTATGATAGTGTTTGGCATGCCCAATTCCTATCAGGTATCATGCAACCCTTGATGCAATTTATTGGAAACTTCGGTTATGTGGCGGTATCTGTTGTCGGATCTATCATGGCTTTAAATGGCGATATTACCTTTGGGGTAGTGGTATCCTTTATGGTTTATGTTCGGATGTTCACCCAACCATTAGGTCAATTGTCACAATCATTTTCTTCTTTCCGATCTGCGTCAGCAGCCTTAAATCGTGTATTTGAGTTCTTAAATGAAGAGGAAATGACAGAGGATGCGAACTTATTACGTGAGTTACCAGATGTGCATGGGGATGTCACTTTTGAACATGTACACTTTGGTTATGAGGCAGACCAACCGATTATCAAAGATTTCTCAGTAGCGGCCAAATCTGGGCAAAAAATTGCAATTGTAGGACCTACAGGGGCTGGGAAGACAACCATCGTGAACTTGCTGATGAAATTCTACCCAATTGATTCAGGTGAAATTTATATTGATGGGATACCAACAAGTGACATCTCACGGGCAGCTATTCATGATCAATTCTCTATGGTATTACAAGATACTTGGTTATTTGAGGGCACAATTCGTGAAAATCTAATCTTTAACCAAGAAAACATTACTGATGAGATGGTTGAACAAGCAGCTGCAGCTGTAGGTATTGATCACTTTATTAATACGCTACCTGAAGGATACGATACAGTATTGGATGATTCAGTTACTTTATCAGTTGGGCAAAAACAATTATTCACGATCGCGCGTGCTTTACTGAAAGATGCACCGCTATTGATTTTAGATGAAGCGACATCTTCGGTTGATACACGTACGGAAGTCGTTATACAAGAAGCAATGGATAAATTGATGGAAGGCAGAACATCATTTGTGATTGCGCACCGTTTATCTACTATCCGTAATGCAGATATTATTTTAGTCATGGATCACGGTAATATTATTGAACAAGGTAACCATGATGAATTAATGGCTGAAGGTGGCTTCTATGCAGATCTTTATAACAGTCAATTTGCAAAATAAAATATCACTTTAAATATTAAAATAAGAGAACAGGTTGTTAAACTTCCTGTTCTCTTATTTTTTTACTGAATTTCTATCCAAACCATAAGTTAGCTTAAGTTTTCTCCTTATTCAAACCTATTGAACGCTGTTTTGTAGTTTGGTATCCAGGTAGAAACTATCAAAAATATTATGTCACATTATGCATTATGCGCTACAAAAAACCTTTACAGAAAATACCGGTAGAGGTATAATAGGTATACGGGTTGGGGTATGTGGAGACGTAAGGACATGATATGATCAACGTCCGTTTCGGTATGATGACCTAGACAAGCGCAAAGCAAGACGCTATTAATGAGCAGTGTCATTATAGGTAGTGTAACAGGCGAAATTATCAAAAGATCAATCAATCAATTATTATCGGCTGTCACAGTGGACGACCTAGCTATATAGCAGAAAGCATACTGAAACAAAATAGCTAGCAAACTAAAATTTAGATGGCGTCTTTGCGCTTTACTCAGCAGTGAAACTAGAAAAGGGGATAACATCATGTATCATTCAATATCAATGTCAGCATTTGAACAAAAGTGGCAAAACGAGAAACTGCCTTTAGTAGACGTGAGAGAAAACAACGAATGGGAAAATGGACACCTAAATGGTGCAATCCATGTTCCTTTAAGTAATCTTTCAGCTGAAAAAAATAAATTGGATAAAAAACAAACTTACTATGTCATGTGTCATTCCGGAGCACGTTCTGCAAAGGCTTGTCAACAATTAACACAAGAAGGATACGACGTGATAAATGTAAAGGGCGGCATTTCTGCATGGAATGGAGAAATTGTTTAATGGCATACGATAAAAAAATTGTAAACCGTTTGAAACGTTCTGACGGTCAATTGCATGGTGTTTTGAATATGATTGAAGAAGGAAAAGATTGCGTGGATATTGTTACGCAATTATCAGCGGTGCGCTCTAGTATTGATCGTGCGATTAGTTTAATTGTTGCTGAAAATTTAGTAGAATGTGTGCAAGAAAATATTAAAAATGGTCGCACAGGTGAAGAGCGTATTCAACAAGCCGTTCAGTTACTAATGAAGAGTCGCTAGTCATGTGTGATGGTTCATATTACATCATAATATATTGACTTCTAAAGTATTCAAAACTTCATTGGCTTAGTATTTATTTTGTAGATACCATAATGAAAGACTATAACCCAAAATGCCAACAGATGTGTAAATTACAGTGTTGGCATTTTGGGTTTATATATTTTTTATCAATAAGTATAGGCCAATCAGGAGTAAAGATAGGGTCAAGAAACTATGGAGAATTTTTGTTGATTGAAATTCTTTGGGGTATTTTATCAGGATGATATATCCGTTAATGAGACCAGCGATAATGAGCACGATAGCAAAAATGGTTAAATACATGATGACTCCTTTATTTATAGTAGTACTTTTGTCTATTATACATGAGTATTTATCGATTTCGGTCTGAAGTATGAGGGATATGATGTGAATTTATTATTTTAGTATAAAGGTATACTTATCTATAATTTAACAGCAGAAAGGTTGATAAAATAATGAAATTATATATCAACTACTCTCTGTTAAAACAGAGAGTTTG
>NZ_KV786988.1:0-9409 GCF_001806975.1 Aerococcus sp. HMSC10H05 | reverse complement strand
ATTTAAGACTAATCTTATTATACGAGGAGTTTTAATAAATGTTAGAACTAAAGAATCTAAGGAAAACTTATCAAGTTGGTGAAACAGTAACACATGCGTTAAATGATGTTTCGCTAGCTTTTAGAAAACAAGAATTTGTTGCAATACTAGGTCCCTCTGGTTCCGGAAAGACCACATTACTGAATGTAATTGGCGGATTAGACCGATATGACTCGGGAGATATGGTGATTAATGGCCAATCAACTAAAAATTTTAAAGATTTAGATTGGGATGCGTATCGTAATAATTCAATTGGATTTATTTTCCAATCTTATAATATTATCAGTCATTTAGATGTATTGAGTAATGTTGAATTAGGGATGACGTTGTCTGGTGTGGCAAAGGAAGAAAAACGAGAAAAAGCTAAACGTGCGCTAATTCGTGTAGGCCTTGAAGATCATATACATAAACAACCCAATCAACTGTCTGGAGGTCAAATGCAACGTGTGGCAATTGCACGGGCTTTAGCTAATGATCCTGATGTATTATTATGTGATGAACCAACTGGAGCTCTAGACTCTGAAACTGGCCAACAAATCATGGATTTGATACAGGATTTGTCTACTGAAAAATTGGTGATTATGGTTACTCATGATGGAGAGTTGGCTAACCAATACGCGGATCGTATTATCAATTTTAAAGACGGTAAAGTAATCAATGACTCCAATGCATACGATAATGAAGATGTAGGCGCTACTTTAGATATGCGTCGAACTGGCATGTCCTATTTAACTGCGCTAAATCTCTCTTTTAAAAATATTATGACAAAAAAAGGGCGGACATTTATCACGTCTTTTGCTTCAAGTATTGGTATTATTTCAATTGCTGTTGTACTCTCTCTTTCAAATGGTTTTCAAAAACAAATCGATTCTACTCAAGCTGAAACCAGTGCGCAATTTCCAGTCACTATTTCTCAAGTAGCACAAGATACTTCTAATTTTACAACGTCTTCTGAGGAAGAAACTGAATATCCAAGTGAAGATATAGTGATTGCTAACGAGGATCCAGCTTCAGCTGGACAACACGAGAATGATATTACTGATGACCTTGTGCAATACGTAAATGATATTGATCCTCAATTGATTGAAGCTTTAAACTATACCTATTCAGCACAGTTAAATCTACTACGTGACGTAGATGGTGAAGTTCAGCAAGTTGCTTTCTCAAATTATGATCAAGATTCAGCTACTAGTGACATCCAAAGTTTCTATGCGACTTCTTCTGGTATGGGTGCTTCTACATTTCCAGAAGCTACTTCAGGTAATGAGAATGCCTTTTTTTCAGAAAACTATGATGTGCTTCAAGGGGAGTTGCCTACGGAAGAAACAGATCTTGTATTAGTAGTTGATGAGTATAATAAAGTCAATATCAATGCCTTGAATAATTTAGGCTTTGATTATGAAAATGGTGATGAAATTGCCTTCGATGATATCATCGGTACAGAAGTTGTCCTTGCGGCTAATGATGCTTATTATCAAAAGTTGCCTTCAGGTACTTTCATTCCTAATCAAGATTTGAATGATGTCTATAATAACGATAACAATCAAACCCTTCGTGTGTCAGCTGTTATCCGACCAAAAGAGGATGCAACGATGGCTATTTTAACAGAGGGGATTAATTATTCGAATGCTTTAACAGAGTCAATAATTAAAAGTAATCAAGATTCAGCTATTGTCCAAGCACAAAATGATAGTGATCATTCAGTATTAACAGGTGAAACGCTAGACGATGCAGGTAAAGAACAAGTTCTAACAGCGCTTGGTGCGAATCCTATTCCATCATCCATTATGATTTACCCTAAAAACTTTGAGACAAAAGATGAGGTACTGTCATATCTGGATGCTTATAACGAAGGTAAGTCAGAAGATGAGAAAGTTTTATATACAGACTTAGCCGGCACGGTGACAGAATTAACTGGCGGTATCATGAATGCGACAACATATGTATTAGTGGCTTTCGCTGCGATTTCATTAGTGACTTCAATGATTATGATTGGGATTATTACATACACGTCAGTGTTAGAGCGTACGAAAGAAATTGGTGTATTAAAGGCACTAGGCGCTCGAAAAAAAGATATCACGCGTGTATTTGACTCGGAAACACTCATTTTAGGTTTCTTGTCTGGATTAATTGGGGTTGGGACGGCTTACTTATTAACGTTCCCAATTAATATATTAATTGAATCATTAACTGACTTGAAAAATGTGGCAGTATTAGACCCAGTGCATGCAGTGACTTTATTAATTATCTCAACTATTTTAACTGTTTTAGGTGGTCATATTCCAGCTCGTATAGCAGCGAAAAAAGATGCTGCTGAAGCGCTACGTGCTGACTAGTCGTTTTTTTAAAAAAAAGAATATAAAATAATCCTCCTAGGTCTAATGTGAATAGCATGAAACTTAGGAGAATTTTTATATATAGATATATTTATTGATTTTCTTTCGCTTTTGCATAGTTTTCATATACTTGATTGGCATCAATATTTTGTGCCCATACTGGTGTATATGTCGTGTCTACAGTTTTGGCAAATTCATCGGTTTCAGGTGACATATAAGCACTCACAACGGTTTGTAGGTTTGGATCTTCTAGTTCATCACCTCTAACAGCGATAGATAAGAAATACTCGGGTGGTGTTTGCTCAGGGTCTTCCAAAGCAATCGCATCATCAGCAGTTAAGCCAGCATCTACAAAGTAAGAAGCTGATGAAACAGCTAAATCTAAATCAACTAATGACCGTGGTAATTGAGCAGCTGGCATATAAGTGAATTGGTTTTTTTTTGGATTACTAATGATATCTGCTTCAGTGGGGAAAGTTCCTGCACTATCATCTAGAGTAATTAAACCAATGGCATCTAGAAAGTTGAAAATATAACCTATACTAACAGCATCATCGTTTAATCCAATCTCAGCATGCTCAGGTATATCGTCAACCGTTTTTACTGAATCATCACTAGCAAATTGCCCTAATAGAGAAGCACGTGAGAAGGCGATAGGACGAATATTACTATTTTGTTCTTGGTTGAAAGTATACATAAAGGGAATGTATTGGAAGTTATTTAAGTCAATCTCGCCTTCAGCTAACGCGGTATTAGCAGCAGTAAAATCGCTAAAAAGGACTACATCTAGGTTGATATTACTCCCATTTTCAGCCAAACGCTCAGCAACAGGTGTCCAAATATCTTCAGTGATAGAAGATACAACACCGACTTTTAAATTGACTACTTCATCATTATTATTTACTTCACTTGTAGTTTGGCTTGTAGTAGGGTCATCATTGTTTGCACTTTCCGAATAGTTGGTCATACCACATGCTACTAGAAAGGGTATTAATAAAACCCATAATAATTTACCAAATTTCATAAAAATCCTCCCATATTCTGTTATAGTTTAATTTTAAATCTATTACACTCTAAATTAATATACTATAAAAAGAAAGCGATTTAAACAACTAAAAATTGTGGAACCACTTGAATATAGGTAGCATATTCGCATCTTCATTATCTGTCATCATTTCTGGATGCCACTGTATCCCTAATATATTGTATGTTGATTTGCTCTTATCCACTTCATAAGCTTCGATTACACCATCATTAGCCCAAGCTGTGGCCTTAAGCAACGGCGATAAGTCTTCTATTACTTGGTGGTGATAAGTATTGATGAGCAATGTTTTAGGATTGTCAAAAAGATTACTAATAATTGAGCCTTTTTCCAATTGTATAGAGTGGTGAGGAAAGTGCATACGACTCCAATTCTGGATGTGCTGTACAGCATTTGCTTGACCGATAGGATACTCACTTAAGTCTTGATAAACGGTACCATTCAATAAAATGTTAATTAACTGGAAACCACGACAAATAGCTAAGATAGGAATATTCTTCTTGGTTGCTGCTTCAAATAGCGCACGCTCCCATCGATCACGTGGCGGATAGACACTTTGCAACTTTGGAGAAGGTTCACGACCATATAATAGCGGGGAAACGTCTTGCCCCCCAGTAAATACTAAACCATCTAGATTAGCAACGTATTGTTCAGCCAAGGCTAAGTCTTCTTGTAATGGGATAATAATTGGCATATGGCCCGCCATAGTTAATGATTTACTATAACCATGCGGACTATAGTCACGCATAAATTCATCCCAATCATGATCAAGGGCGTTATGGTTCCCAGTAACGCCGATAATGCGTTTATAAGTGGATATCTTATTATTCATACTGTCACTCCAAACTTTGATTTCTACCTATTATACCAACAAAGATAGGAGGAGGGTCAACTTAGACTACTTATACTCATTGATATATGAAAAGAATTAAAAGTGATCGTAAATAAGTGTTGAAATTCAAGCTAGAAACTTCGCTAATTGCGAAGTTGAATGGTATATTGATTGTAATATCCTAAAGAAAGTGGGAATTAAAGATGAGTTTGTCCGTTAACTTACCCAGTTTTACTATAGGACCGGATGCCTATCAAGAAATAAAAAAATATACAGGTTTTATTGGTGAAAAAGTCGCCATCATAGGAGGTAAAACTGCCTTAGAAAAAAGTTTACCACGTTTACAACCGGAGATTGAGAAGTGTGGTTTAACCATTACAGCGATTGAATGGTATGGTGGTGAAGCATCGTATAGTAATATCGAACATTTAGTAAGTTTAGAACAAGTTCAGGCAGCAGATATGATTTTTGCGATAGGTGGTGGTCGCGCCATTGATACAGGAAAAACAGTCGCTGATAAACTAGATAAACCAGTTTTTACTTTCCCAACAATCGCTTCGAATTGTGCGCCAACATCAGCTGTATGTGTCTTATACCATGATAATCATGAATCTGCGGGTTCCTATAGACTTGATATGCCAGCAGTGCATTCGTTTGCAGATTCAACTATCATTGCACAAGCACCTGAGAAGTATATTTGGGCAGGTATTGGAGATGCGATTTCTAAGGAAGTTGAAGCCACTTTTTCAGCCGAAGGTAGAGAGTTAGCCTACAAAAATACGCTAGGCGTTCATATCGTTCAAGGCACTAATCAACGTATCATGGAAAATGGTTTAGCCGCTATTGAAGCTGCTAAAGCGCATAAGGAGTCTCTAGCAATTGATAATATTTTATTTGAAATTCTTGGGACAACTTCATATACTTCAGTTCTGGTAGATCACGACTATAATGGTCATTTCGCACATTCATTCTACTATGGTGTAACAGTATTACCACAAGGTAAGAATCATTTGCATGGTGAAATTGTTTCTTATGGGGTATTAATTGTCTTACAGTTGGCTAAACAATTTGATCAACTTAAAGCGATTCGCGACTTCATGATCTCTGTAGGATTGCCAACCTCATTAAAATCATTAAGTATTGAAAGTGATGAAGATTTAAGAATAGTTTTAGATAAGGCTTTTACATTAGACCATATTGAAACCTCACCTTTCCCTATTGACCGCAAGATGGTGGAAGATGCTATTAGAGAAGTAGAAAAATTGAATGCATAGAGATTGAACTTGGTTTATAGAAGGTGAGATAACAGTCGTTTAGAATTGGCGCATTTTCGGAAGTATCAAACAATGCTGACTTTTGAAACCCGATGATAAACGTTTTCATATTGCTATGAGAGGCTGAGATATTTTTATCCTTGCTTCTTGTTGATAATGGGATTGTAACATTAAGTGATATATATTTTGCTGTAGCTGCAAGAATCATGATAAAATGAAGATGATAAAGGCGTTTTACATAGGAACAGTCTTTTATATCTAGCGAAAAAGTGATACAATGGATGAATTGTAAAGCAGTTTTTACAAAATGCCTGAACCCTGGTGATAGGTATTTAATTTATGTGCTGAATGAATTGAATGAGATTGTATGAAATTACTCTTATGATACGTAGGTTCATGAAGCAAACTTAATTATATAAATGAAAATAGAAGGCAAGTTAGCATCTAACTAAGTTGATGATTTGTCTTATTTTTCGAGAGGAGAACACTTAATGGACTTAAAAAATCAAGTAGCCCAAGTCATCAAGTCAAATATTGAAACTGAGCTGACCTTAGACCAAATTCAAAATCTGCTAGAAGTACCAAAACATGAAGGACATGGGGATATTGCTTTTCCATGTTTCGTTTTTGCTAAAACATTACGAAAAGCACCGCAAGCCATTGCACAAGACTTAGCGACACAAATGACAGGTGACATTATTGATCACGTTGAAGCTGTTGGACCATACATCAACTTTTTCCTTAATCAAACATTGATAACTCAAGCTATTCTGACAGAAATTTATGAAGCGGGGAATCATTATGGTGAACTCACAATTGGCCATGGGGAAAATATTACCATTGATATGTCCAGTCCAAATATAGCTAAACCAATGTCAATGGGGCACTTACGTTCAACAGTTATTGGTAATGCTATTGCCAATATCACGGAAAAAGTGGGCTTTAACCCGGTACGAATAAACCACTTAGGTGATTGGGGTACACAATTTGGTAAATTGATTGTGGGTTATAAAAAATGGGGTTCAGAAGAAGCTGTGCGCCAAAATCCAATTAAAGAATTATTAAAATATTATGTTAAATTCCATGAAGAAGCTGAACAAGATGAAAGTCTTGAAGATGAAGGACGTCTATGGTTTAAAAAATTGGAAGACGGCGATCCAGAAGCGTATGAATTATGGAAATGGTTTAAAGAAGAGTCCTTAAAAGAATTCCAACGTGTATATGATATTTTGGGTATCCAATTTGATTCATATAATGGAGAAGCTTTTTACTCTGATAAAATGCCAGCTGTTATTGAAGAGTTAAATAAAAAAGGCTTGTTAAAAGTAGACCGTGGCGCAACTATCGTTGATCTAGAGGCTTATAATTTGAACCCTGCTTTAATTAAAAAATCTGATGGGGCTACTTTATATATCACCCGTGATTTAGCGACAGCCTTATACCGTAAAGATACATATAATTTTGATCAATCACTCTATGTTGTAGGAAATGAACAAAGTAATCATTTCAAACAATTAAAAGCAGTCTTAGAATTAATGGGCTACGATTGGGCAACTGATATTAATCACATTCCATTTGGCTTAATTACACAAAATGGGAAAAAATTATCTACACGTAAAGGTAATGTTGTTTTATTGGAAGATGTATTAAATGATGCTATTGATTTAGCTTTCAAACAAATTAATGAGAAAAACCCTAATCTGGAAAATAAAGAAGAGGTTGCACATCAAGTTGGTGTTGGTGCAGTAATTTTCCATGACCTTAAAAATGATCGCCTAAATAATTTTGATTTTAATTTAGAAGAAGTTGTCCAATTCGAAGGAGAAACTGGTCCATATGTTCAATATGCGAATGCTCGTGCCCACTCAATTTTACGTAAAGGCAACTTTGATCCTGCTGAAATCTCGCAAATAGCTAACTTCAATTTAGATAGCGACGAAGCTTTCCAAGTATTGAAAGAATTGAACCGTTACCCTGATATTGTTGCTAGTGCATATGAAAAGTATGAACCATCTGTTATTGCTAAATACTTGTTAGCCTTATCTCAACAATTCAATAAATACTATGCACACACACGTATTTTAGTTGAAGATGAACACTTACAATCACGTTTAGCATTAGTTTATGCGCTTACAAAAGTATTAGAGTCTGGGCTAGCTATTCTTGGTGTAGAAGCACCAAATCAAATGTAGTGATGGCTTACTAAAATTAAATGAAATTAAACAAAAAATGTTTTAAAAAGAGAAGGGATATATTTCCTTTCTTTTTTTATTTACTTATAAATCATATTTCATAGAGAATGTTCATCTTTATCAAAAAAAACGTAAAAAATATTGACTTTAATTGCCTTAGTCCTATAGAATGATAGAAGCATAAAATCCTGTGAAACATTGAGAGCAGATTCGAGATGTGATCACATAATAACAATTGTGTTCTTAGGTCAATTTGCGAATGGCCTTATTTTTTTGGGAAAATAAGGGAAAACAAATTTGAGGGAGATGTGAGTTATGGCAATTAAAGCGAAACCACTTTTATTAGATGTAGAAGAAAAACCATCGTTCGCGAAAGGTTTATTATTGAGTTTTCAACATGTATTTGCAATGTTTGGAGCAACAGTATTGGTGCCGATTCTTTTAGGAATGCCTGTATCTGTTGCTCTTTTTGCGAGCGGAATTGGTACTTTAATTTATCAAGTTGCTACGAAAGCTAAAGTACCTGTATATTTGGGCTCTTCATTTGCTTATATCACAGCTATGCAGGTTGCGATTCAACAAATGGGTGGAGATATTTCAGCTGCACAAACTGGCGTGATAATTTCAGGGATTACCTATGTTATAGTGGCGCTTGTCATTCATTTTACTGGGACTAATTGGATTGATAGACTATTACCGCCAATCGTAATCGGTCCTATGATTATGGTTATTGGATTGGGTCTATCTTCTAGTGCAGTAACGAATGCGGGCTTTGTTGAAGATGGTGATATCAGAAGTATTGTAGTTGCTATAGCTACTTTCTTAATTACAGCGATTGTCCAAACAAGAGCTAAAGGTTTCTTTAAGGTAATTCCTTTCTTAGTAGGAATTATTGGTGGTTATATAGTTGCTTTACTACTAGGAATCGTTGATTTTACGCCTGTTATAGAAGCAAATTGGTTTGAATTACCTGATATTTATTTGCCATTTAAAACAAATCACTTTGAATCTTACAACTTATACTTCGGTCCAGAGACTTGGGCAATTGTGCCGATCATTTTGGTTACGATCTCTGAACATATTGGGGACCATACAGTATTAGGTAAAATTGTTGGACGTAATTTCATCAAAAATCCTGGTTTAAGTAGAACGTTAATTGGTGATGGGGTAGCAACAGCTGTATCAGCCTTCATTGGCGGTCCCGCAAATACAACTTACGGTGAAAATACTGGTGTAATTGGTCTAACTAGGGTTGCATCAGTGTCAGTTATTCGGAATGCGGCAATTATTGCCATTATTCTAGCTTTCTTAGGAAAATTCACTGCTTTGATTTCTACTATACCTAATGCGGTTATTGGTGGAATGTCTATTTTGCTATATGGTATTATCGCAAGTAATGGTTTAAAAGTAATGATTGAGGAGCAACTTGATTTCAATCAAGTACGTAATTTAATTATTGCTTCAGCTATGTTAGTTATTGGTTTAGGTGGTGCTGTTATAGATTTAGGTTACCTTACGTTCTCAGGAACTGCTTTATCAGCAATCGTTGGTATCGTATTAAACCAAATTTTACCTGCAGAAGTATCATTCAAACCGAATAAGGACGTAAAATAGTTATTCTATGTAAAGGAAAGGCGGTTTGGACAGAATGTCCAAACCGCCTTTTGGTGCGCCCGGCATGGGCGCTAACTTGG
>NZ_KV786987.1:6481-8414 GCF_001806975.1 Aerococcus sp. HMSC10H05 | reverse complement strand
ATTTACCACATCAACTTAATGAGTATGTTTCTGTTGAAGACTATTTAAGTAAAATAGATTTATTCAAAGAAGCTATTAAAGAATACTTAAAAATAAGCTAAGCTAAAAGAGGCTGGGACAAAACTAGCCAAAAAAGAGGAGATTGACCACGAAAAATGGTCAATCTCCTCTTTAAATTATCTTCAATTGTCCAATTAAGTGCAACGATTCATTTCTATACGCATTCTGGCCTCGTTTTCCTTTGGAGACCCTTGTTCTTCAAATTGTCCCTCGTTCAATTCCTTAAAAGCAGTCTCTGGAGCCATTTCCGTCAACTCTTTAATAGCAGTTCGTGTTTGCTTAAGTGTACGCTGTTCTAAATATGAGCCAAATAAAAATAAAAAAGTAACAATAGCTGACTCTTCGTAATTTTGAATAAAGAAGGCACCAATAACCGTAATATGAATTTTTATGTTTCAAAATAGCCTGTTGCATATAAATCCCTCTAAAACTTTAGTGCAAACACTATGTACTCGTTTTTGAGAGATATAAAATTGACCTTTATCAAGTTTATATAATAAATATAGAGGAAATGTTTATGTTTGAGCAGATAGATACGTAAAAACAACTAGACCATCAGTATATGACCTAGTTGCTCTTATTATTGACTATTTATTGTTTCATATAATTTTTGATGGCATTTAACCCTCTTATGTAGCTATAATTTCTATTAATCTTAAGCTTATTCCATTCGCAGTGGGCGCTGGCCGTCAGGGGATTTAGGAACAGTGCCCCTGTGGCTGCCAAGACGGCTCCTGTTGTCATCATTATGTTCTTTCTCATATTCAATTCCTCTTTCTTTTTTTAATCATCAATTGATGGTTCTATCATAAGAAAAGAAGGAGGAAAAAAATTGAGGAATATCAAGTTATTGCTTTTATAGTAGTTTTTCTAATCCGAAAGGCTATACTTTCGGCCATTCGCCGAGATGGTGGCCGATTTGTAGATAAGGAGCAGGAGGGCGGCGATTACGATGCTCGCAGTAGCAGTGGACGAGCCCGCGAAACCTCCCAAAGTATTAGACAAGGCATGGTAAAGAACCAAGAGAAAGACGCTCCCCTTTGTGGAATTGTAGAGCCAAACATAAATGACTGAGTCCATCATCACGTCGACAAACCAAGGCAGCAGCGGATACGTGGACATGACATTGTCCAAATTAAACAGGAGCGGAGCATGCCAGACTGCCCAGAGGACACCGATGATCATGCTCGCGGCAAAGGCGCTATAGCGCTTCTGTAGGCGCGGGAGCGCGAACCCCCCCCTAACCCTTCCCCTTGTTTTACTTTCTATCTCCCCTTACTCAAGACCAACCTATTCAAAAATCATCCAGCAACCTACTACCCCTTTTTAAAATCTAACCCATTCAAAGACGCAAGGGCTGACTGCCTAACCTTCCTTTTTCTACTCAATCATCTTGCCGCCCCTTTCAACTTTTCTCCTTTAGTTTGCACCTATGGCTCTTGAAGGCTTGATCAAATAAAGACGCCTTTTATCCGTTTGGCCTTGCTAGGCTTTACTAGGTAAGCTAGGCATACTTTGTGATTGGTGAAAAAGGGGGAAAGAGCATAAGGGAAAATGGTGCATTTTTATCATTTTCTTGTTACAAGTTGTATCAAGCTTGTAACAACAGCTAAAACGGAAGTGGGTAAAACCCTTATTTTTACTTGCTTTTTGGCACTCTTAAACTTGTAGCAAGCTTGTTACAAGTTGTTACACCAATGAACCACTTTTTGCAAGTTCTTGTTACAGGTTAAACCTTGATTTCATAGGCTTTTGGAGCGACTTGTAACAACAAAAAGTTTGTGAAAAAGTGCCTTTTTCCGTTAGGCCTTTCATTTTGTTAAGGTAGATTTTTGAAAAATCCTACCCATGCCTTTGGAAATTTTTTGAAGAA
>NZ_KV786987.1:3387-6461 GCF_001806975.1 Aerococcus sp. HMSC10H05 | reverse complement strand
TGAAGAAATTTACCTGAAGCCTAGCCTACCCCTTTGGAGTGAAGGCAAGATTTTTTGACGAAACCTAGCCTAACCCTTTTAAGATTGAGGACAAAAAAATGATGAAGCCTAGCTGAAGCTTAGCCTATCATCTTAAATTCAGAAGGCATGTTTTTGATGAGTCGCTCGAAATAATTTTGACGTAACCAAAGGTAATGAACTGAAAAAGGTATAAGAAAATTTGGCTAGGCCTGATGATAAATGAATCAATCGTGTCATACTGTCATACGCTCGAACTTGCTATCATCCCACCCTGCCCTTCACGATAACAAACAAAAAAATACCAGACAGTCATCGACCATCTGGTATCAAAAACATTATATGAATTTCTCTTTACTGATTAAATTGCCTGACGTTGTTCTGAATTATTTGCGACTGGTTCTTCGTTCTCCGCTTCAACTTCTGAAGAAAGATCTAACGTTTTGACTAGACCTTTTTCTAAAGCCATTGCTAAAACTAACTCACGTACTTCGCTATCTGACATCGCAGAATCAATCGCATCGTTACGTTTAGAATTAACGTAGTGGTCAAACTCTTTATCAAGTTGATTAGCAATCTCTCGCATCTCTTTTGCCATCTCTTTAATTGACGTTGCTAACTCGTTTAAGGGTTCTTGTTCTGAAGCAGTGAGCTGAACATCGATCTTACCGAAATCTAAATCGTTCTTACTATCCTTTAAAGTAGTTGCTAAACTTGCCCAACGTTTTTGTAATGGTTCTATTTTTCTTGCCATGATTATACGCTCCTTTTAAATTAAATATCGAATGGACTTAACAAATTATATCTAACAGCTTCACGACCAATGCTATCTTGTTTGATCGAAACTTCATCAATATAATCTAACTCTACATCATACAATGCAATTTGATAATTCAAGTCGATGATTGATGCACGTAAACTTTCTAAAGCAACGACTGTTGAGGTATCTTGCGAAATACCTAGTGACTCTTCGTTGACTTCAGCAAGCAATGCGGCTTCACGTTCTTCAGCGGTCATCTCTTCAATTGGTTTTGTTTCTTCAACTGTACCACTTGAGTCTGAATTGGAAATGCTTGTTTCGCTTAATAGCTTTTCAATTTGTTTATTTGTTTCACCGTCGCCGATTGAGTTTAAAGCGATGTTGTCTGCTTCAATAATTTTCTTCGCATCGTCATAACTTATGTTAGGGTCATCATTCAATCGTTCATGATATTCTTCCATAGATTCTTTAGCTGCTTCCAACTGTGCTATCGCATTCTCTTTGTTCGACATGATTGCTGAACGGTCAATCGCACCAAACGTTACATCATAAATTTCAGCTAAGGTTGAATCGATTGTTACATCACGATACGTTGCCGTTACATTATCCGCTGAAGGATTTAATCTAGTCACTAGCATATCTAAGCTAACGGGTACTTCAACCCCATTAACTACAATTGAACCGGTAGGTGCTAGGTTAGTTCCTGTCGAAGGTTCTCCGTTAGTATCTTCGTTTGCGGTGTTTGAGTATGCATCTTCCGCACGCTCACTTACTTGTTCGCCGCTTAATTTTAACGTACCATTCTCTGCTTGTGCTGCGATAATCTCTTCACTTGTTACTTCAATTGTTTCACCTGAAGCTAACTTCAATGAGTTCATAGAAGTCACATAGAAGTTCAACGGTTCTCCGTTATACTCCGTCTTAAGATCATCACTTTAATTGTTGATTTCTATAATTCATTAAGACATACAGACATAATTTAAATAAGTTGTCTATATAAATTAATATTATATAGATTTAAAGGTTAAGTAATTTGCGTAAAAATTGAGGTTAGTATATCAAGGTCAAAGGGGTTTTAGGAACACCTAAATTGGCAGCTGGCAACGGCAAAAGTTGGCACTTATAACGACTAATTGTGGGTGTTGTCGTTATAAGGGGCGGAGGTTTGATATTTTAGCATAGTTATAACGACAAAAGTTGGTACTTATAACGATATAATGATTGGAAATTTTTGGCTCTACAATATATAGGACTGATGACTTCAAAAAAAGTCATTGGTTTTATATTTTTTTTACAAAAAAAGAGGAATCTCCATTATCATATAGTTAACGACAACCATGATAAGATAGGAGATTCCCCGTATGAATAAGTTTATCAATACCACGTTACAATTGAAAGATGAAAATATAATTTTCGAAGATAAAGTTGAAGAGATGATAGTTAAGAATATAAAGTCACTGATCTATTTCGGCAAGTTAGATGTAAATCCTCAGTATTGTCCAGCCTGCGGCTGTGTTAAACGAGGAAATAGTATCGTTAAGAATGGATCTAAAAAATCAAGAATTACGCTAACAAAGATATCAGGGTTACCTGCTTACTTTGAATTAAGCAAGCAACGCTATCACTGTAGAGAATGCGATAGCTACTTCACTGCTAAATCAGAGATAGTCGGTGATAACTGTTTTATTTCTAAGCGCGTTAAACGGATGGTATTAGACTTTGCAACCAATGCGTTGACACTTAAACATATCGCAGAGACATGCAACGTTTCTGATCTCACAGTTCAACGGGTAATTAATGGTGCTGGTAAAGACCTTAAACCTAGCATCTTCGATGCACTACCAGAGCATATTGCTTTCGATGAATTCAAAGGTGTAAAGCATGCCGAAGGAAATATGAGCTTTATGTTTATAGATAATACGAATTCACGTATTGTAGATGTGCTAGGAGATCGCAGAAAATTCAAGCTACGTGATTACTTTTTTGCCTATCCGTTGAAAACTCGTCAGAAAGTTCAAACAGTTACAATGGACATGTACATGCCTTATATGGAAGTCGTTAGAGAGGTATTTCCCAACGCCAAAATCATCATTGATCGTTTCCATTTAGTTCAAGCATTAAATCGAGAATTAAATAAGCTACGTATTGAAGTAATGAATGCTTTCAGGGTTTCTGACCATAGATTGTACAACAAGTATAAGAGATATTGGCGAATATTCCTAATGCCTCGAGAAAACTTAAACTCATGGGATTATCAACCGTTTAAATTATTCGATTGGCTTACGAATACCGGTGG
>NZ_KV786987.1:0-3367 GCF_001806975.1 Aerococcus sp. HMSC10H05 | reverse complement strand
ACGAATACCGGTGGTATTTTAGATTATTTACTAGATAAGAACCCACTATTAAAAGACACCTATAATATCGTCCATAACTTGCGTGAGGCACTCCAAGAGAATGACTCTGAAGTGTTTAAAGCTCAGTTAGCGCAGTCTAAGTTAGCTAAATTACCAAGCGGATTAAGTCGTGTGCTACGTACATTTACCAAACTTCAAAGATATATTGGGCATACTTTCAAATACAACCACTTAACGAACGGCCGAATAGAAGGGTTGAATAATAAGATTAAGATCTTAAAGCGAATAGCTTACGGATACCGAAACTTCCAAAATTTTAGGACTAGAATATTAATGACCAATAAACTATATCTAAATGAAATACCGGTAGTAGAAGCAGCCTAAGGGCTGCTTGATAATCACAAAATAAAGATAAAAAATGAATAATGGAAAAGAGTATAAAAAAACCAGGTAATCTAATGATTACCTGGCAGATATTACTCATCAGTCCTATTTGACGAAGAGCCATCTTTTGTGGGTAGCGTAACTCTCTTTTTTATTTGTTCAGTTTTCGGGTTGAGATTCAAAATACGAGTGGTCTTCTCTTTTTATTCTGATAACCCATTTAATATTACATCTAAGTTGTATTTTAAATATTTGATATAAGAATCGCCAACTTCACCCGGTTTTCCTATTTCATCGGATAAAACAGACTGCTCGTATATAGCAACACCTGTTTCAGAAGAAATGGTTTCCATTGGTCTTCTGTCTACGTTCGATTCAATAAATAAGACTTTGGGTTGGTTTTGCTTAACGAACTCTATCGTTTGCCGAATTTGATCGGGACTTCCATTTTCATCTGTGTCAATAGCCCAAATATAGCCTTCTTTTAGACCATATTCTTTGGTCATGTATTGAAAAGCCTGTTCACTCGCCATAAAGATTCGGTTTTCCTCAGGAATACTGTTTATTCCTTCAGTATACTCTTCATCAATTTCCTGAAGTTGTTTTAAATAGTCAGCCGCACTTTGTTCAAAGTATTCGGCTTTTTCAGGCATCTGTTCAATAAGCGCTTCTAGAATATTCTCTGTCATCTGTATTCCAACTTTTGGAGACACAAATGCATGCGGATTCACTTCTTGGTTGCCTTCTTCATCCGCTAAATACAATGGTTCAACTCCTTCAGAAGCTTCGACAATATTGTCTTCCGACTTCCCTACAGATTTTACTAACTTAAAGAACCACCCGTTCTCGCCACCTTCAAGATTTAAACCATTATAAAATAACAGATCCGCATCGGATGCTACCTTAATATCTTCTGGTAATGGTTCGTACTCATGAGGAGCTGTACCAATTGGAACCAAGTTATGAACATTCACGTATTCGCCTCCTATGTTTTCAATCATGTCTGACAAGATAGAAAAACTACTCACGACGTTTAAAGTATCTCCACTGTTACCTTCTTTAGTAGACGTCTCTTCTTCGTTTCTGCACGCAACTAGCAAAAGTGCAATCATCGTGATTGCTAGAATTTTGACTAACTGCAAAAATCTTTTCCTTTTCATGAAATAAATCTCCTTTTTCAAAAATATTTAGACTGCTTTTTTAACTTTACGCCAAACCAAACCTTGCTCTGGAGCAAATAAAAACGCCAAAACAAACATTGTGGCAGCCGCTAATACAATCACAGCACCAGATGGTAGGTTATAAGCAAAGCTGAAGTATAAACCAGCTACTGCCGCAATCGCACCAATCATCGCACTTAACAAGGTCATTTTACTTAAATCATTTGTTAACATATAGGCAGTAGAAGCTGGCGTAATTAATAACGCAACGACTAATATAACGCCTACTGTCTGTAAAGAGGCCACAGAAACTAAGGTCAGTAAAATCATAATTCCGTAGTTAATGAAGTCTACTGGTAAGCCATAAGCTCTCGCCATTGTGGGATCAAATGTAGTGATTAGTAATTCTTTATAGAATAAAAAAACAATTAAAATAACGATCACACCAACAACCAATGTAATGTATCGATCGGTATTACTTACAGTTAAAATATTTCCAAATAAAATAGAAGTCAAATCAATCGCACTCTGAGCTTTTTGTATGAGAATAACTCCTGCTGCAAAAAATGCCGAAAAGAGAATCCCAATGGCAGAATCAGCTTTTACTCGACTTTTTTGGTCGACATAATTAATCCCTAATGCGGTTAATAAACCAGCAACTACTGCTCCATAAAAGAAATTAATCCCTATCATGTAAGAAATCGCTACCCCTGGCAAAACAGCATGAGAAATGGCATCACCTATTAAAGACATGCCTTTCAAAGTAATAAAACTTCCAAGAATGCCGCAGGTCACTCCTACAATAATGGAAGTAATTAATGCATTTTGTAAAAACGTATAATTCATTAAATTACTCATAAATTGTCCAAACATTTCTTAATTACCTCCTATTGCTTTAAAAGCATCGGTTCCGAATACTTTGGATAAATTATCATCGGTCATAACCTCTTCGACTTTTCCACTCGCAATTAAACGTTGATTCAATAAAATCAATTCATCAAAATAATGAGCCACTTTTATCAAATCGTGATGTACGATTAAAATCGTTTTACCTTGATCACGCAATTCAAATAATTGGTCCATAATAATGCCTTCACTCTTGATATCAATTGCGCTAAAGGGTTCATCAAGGAAAATTAAATCCGCATCTTGTGCCAACGTACGAGCAATCAAAATTCGCTGAAGCTGGCCACCAGATAGCTCACTAATCTGACGATTGGCAAAGTCTTCCATTCCCACACGTTCTAAAGCATCCAATGCAGTCTCTTTTTCTTTTTTTCCAGGGCGCTTCAACCAACCCAGTTTAGGGTAAGTTCCTAGTAAAACACACTGCAAAACAGTAATAGGAAAATCCATATCTAAGTTACCCTTTTGTTCGACATACGCTACTTGTTTTTGGACTTCTTTAATGGGGCGCTCCTTAAAAGACACGCTCCCCGTTCTTTCCACCATTCCTAAAATACCTTTTAATAATGTTGACTTCCCAGCCCCATTCGTCCCAATGATTCCTACAAGTTTTCCAGATGAAATCGAGACCGATATATCTTCTAATGCACGCACATTATTTTGATAAGTGACTGAAAGATTTTTAATATCTAACACCATCTACTCATCTCCTATTCTCTCGTTTTTTTGGTTATTTATATCCCGGTACATTTTATTTTTATATAGTTTAAGTTAGACTAAAAAATATATATAGTCAAGCTAAAAAAGTTTAACTGGTCTTCTACGTACTAAAATAAGCCTCACAAGGTTCTGTTGCAAAGTCTTAAATCTACTATCAAATAAGGTAGAATAATAGAAAAAGATAGCAGGAGGAATGA